>RPPU01000623.1 GCA_003819975.1 Desulfobacteraceae bacterium | reverse complement strand
TACGGGAACAAGTAAAGGCCGTGGAACCGCGGGCGTGATGAAGCGCTATGGTTTCAGCGGCGGTCCCGAAACGCACGGCAGTAAATCTCACCGCTGGGGCGGATCGACCGGCACCAATACAACGCCCGGACGTGTTTTAAAAGGCAAAAAAATGGCGGGGCGGATGGGGAATGCCAGGACGACCGTTCGAAATTTGACTATCATTGACATCCGACCTGATTTAAACGTTATCGCCGTCAAAGGAGCTGTGCCGGGAAGCAAGAACAGTGTCGTAGAAATTGCCAAGGTATAAGTTATAGGTCATAAATAAATAGATTCCTTTGGATCGTGTTTTATAAGGTATTTTGAGGAAAGAAAAATGGCTGTGATTGAAGTTTACAATACCGCGAAAGAAAAGATATCACAAATCGAGCTGAACGACCGTGTATTTAATGTGCCGGCCAAGGCGCCCATTTTACATCAAGTCGTCGTCAGCCAATTATTGGGAAAAAGATCCGGAACCGCTAGGGCCAAAACCAGAGCTGAAGTGGATATGTCCGGTAAAAAACTTTTTCGCCAAAAAGGGACCGGTCGCGCCAGAGCGGGCTCGGCGTCTTCTCCGACCCGTAAGGGCGGTGGGTCTGCTTTTGGACCGAAACCTCGAAAATATATCCGTAAAGTTCCGAAGAATTTAAGAAAATTGGCGTTGCGCATGGCGCTCAGCGAAAAATTAAAAAATAATCAACTCTTTATTCTCAATCAATTCGACCTGTCTGAAATCAAAACAAAAAATTTCGTGCAAATCATGCACCATTTTGATGCCCGTAAAGCGTTGATCGTTACCGAAACGAAGAATGAAAACCTGGAGAAATCATCGCAAAATGTGCCTTGGGTCAAGGTGATGAGATACGAAGGGATCAATGTCTATGACGTTTTAAACTATGAACATTTGTTTTTGATCCAATCCACCGTTAACAAGATTGAGGAGGCATTGATTTCCTAATGGATATTTATAAAGTCATTAAAGAGCCTCATGTCACTGAAAAGGGAAATATTCAAAAAGAAAACAGCAACCAAATCTCCTTTAAAGTCGATTGCAAGGCCAATAAAATAGAAATTAAAAAAGCAGTCGAATTTCTTTTTAAGAAAAAAGTATTAAGCGTGCGCACGTTACATATGGAAGGGAAAACAAGACGCGTGGGTCGCAACACCGGCAAAAAGGCCAATTGGAAGAAAGCCATCGTTCGATTAGCCCCCGGAGAAAACATCGAATTTTTCGAAGGAAGATAAGATTTTTTTTTAGATAGTTAAGAAAGAAAAGCGGAGATAAGAATGACGATCAAGCGTTATAAACCAACTTCAGCCGGCAGACGGTTTCAGACTTATTCGACACAGGAAGAGATCACCAGCTCAAAACCTGAAAAAAGTCTGGTGAGGTATTATAAAAGAAGTTCAGGGCGCAATGCCGGCGGGCGGATCACATCGCGGCATAAAGGCAGCGGACATAAACGTTTATACCGCATCATCGACTTTAAGCGCGGCAAAGACGGTATACCGGCTAAGGTGGCCAGTATCGAGTATGATCCGAATCGTTCGGCTAATATTGCCTTATTGCACTATGAAGACGGTGAAAAACGTTATATCCTCGCTCCGATTGGCCTTAAAGTGGGTGACAAATTGTTATCCGGTCCGGGCGTGGAGATTAGAACCGGAAACGCCCTTTTGTTAAAAGATATCCCTTTAGGCACGCCGATTCATAATATCGAGATGAATCCGGGGCATGGCGGACAATTAGCCCGAGGCGCCGGGTGTTATGCGCAACTGATGGCTAAAGAAGGCAAATATGCTTTGCTCAAGCTTCCCTCCGATGAAGTTCGGATGGTCCCTTTGAATTGCCGTGCTACTATCGGTCAAGTGGGGAATCACGAATACGAAAACGTACGCATCGGTAAAGCGGGTCGTAACCGCTGGCGTGGTATTCGCCCGCATGTGCGCGGCGTAGCGATGAACCCGGTCGATCATCCGATGGGCGGTGGCGAAGGTAAAACTTCGGGAGGTCGTCACCCGGTTACGCCTTGGGGTGTTCCCACAAAAGGTTTTAAAACAAGAGGTAAAAAGTTCAGCGATAAATTAATCGTTAAAAGAAGAAAATAAATCATTCATTAAGAATTCTTGATGATTCCATAAAATAGGAGGGGATGTTTTGCCTCGATCATTAAAAAAAGGTCCATTTATCGATGACCACCTGATGCAGAAAGTACAGGTCGCAACCGACAGTCAAAGCCGGAAGATCATTAAAACTTGGTCCCGAAGGTCCACGATTCTGCCGGAATTTGTGGGCATGACCTTCGCCGTCCATAACGGGAAAAAATTTATACCGGTATTCGTCACAGAAGATATGGTAGGACATAAACTAGGCGAGTTTTCCCCGACCAGAACCTTTCATGGACATTCCGGGGACAGAAAAACGAAAGTAAAGGGAGCTAAAGCATAATGGAAGCACGTGCCGTAGCCAGACATATTAGGGTATCTCCTCGAAAAGTAAGATTGATCATGGATCAAATCAGAGGTATGAAAGTGGAAGAGGCTTTGCATGTGTTGGCCTTCTCTCCTCAAAAGGGCTCCGCTCTTTTGAAAAAGCTCGTTGATTCGGCCGTGGCAAACGCAGCGGAAAACAATAAAGCGAATGTGGATAAACTTTTTATAAAAAGAATATTCGCGGATCAAGGACCGACCCTGAAAAGATTTCAACCACGTTCGATGGGCCGAGCCAACAGGATATTAAAACGAACGAGTCATTTAACGGTCATTGTCGATGAAGCTTAAGGAGTTCATTTTCTGAGCGGTCATCTCGACTGATAGGGCCGGACTTTATGGAGGTGTAGATTGGGACAAAAAGTCAATCCAATTGGGTTTAGATTGGGGATCAACAAAAGCTGGAACTCACGATGGTTTGCGGGTAAAGAGTTTGCCGGTTTCGTTTTTGAAGATTTTCAAATTCGTAAATTCCTTAAGCGTAAGCTGAATCAGGCCGGCGTTTCCAGAATCGAGATCGAAAGAGCCGCCAATAAGGCGCGCATTAAAATCTATACAGCC
>RPPU01000622.1 GCA_003819975.1 Desulfobacteraceae bacterium | reverse complement strand
TGCCTTGACCGGAACCGGGCAATTGCCTAAATTCAAAGAAGACCTTTTTAAAATAGAGAACTGGGATTTATACTTGATCCCGACCGCTGAAGTGCCGGTCACCAATATCCATCGCGAAGAAATTCTGCCGGAAGAGGCTTTGACCATCAGCTATGTGGCTTACACGCCCTGTTTCCGCTCCGAGGCCGGTTCTTACGGTAAAGATACCCGCGGCTTGATCCGTCAACATCAATTCAATAAAGTGGAATTGGTCAAATTTACCCGGCCGGAAGATTCTTTTGACGAATTGGAGAAATTGACCCGCAACGCGGAGACCATCTTGCAAAAATTGGAATTGCCCTACCGAGTGGTCGCGCTGTGTACGGGCGATTTGGGCTTCGGGTCCGCCAAAACCTATGACATCGAGGTCTGGCTGCCGGGTCAAAATCTTTATCGCGAGATTTCTTCATGCAGCAATTATATGGATTTCCAGGCCCGTCGCGCCGATATTCGTTTTAAACGCAAAGGAGCCAAAGGCACGGAATGGACGCACACCTTGAACGGTTCGGGTCTGGCGGTGGGCCGCACGCTGGTGGCGATCTTGGAAAACTATCAACAAAAAGACGGCAGCGTGGTGATTCCGCCCGTTCTGCGATCCTACATGGGAGGGACCGAATCCATTTCGTTGAGATAATGCATGTTCAAAAGCCCTTCTAATCCCAACTCCTGGCGCCGATATCAGCAAGATCTTAAACGCACCGCCAGGTTGAAAACTCTTTTCGATAAACTTCCCTGGATCGGCGCGGGGACGGTTGTTATTGTCCTGGTTGTTTTTATTCTGATCCAATTCACGCCTTCCGGGTTGCCGACGACGGAAAAGAAGCAGGTTCCCGGACCGAAAAAAGGGGCAGAGCAGATCGATTTGAAGGCGATCCAATCGTCTAAAGCCGTAGCCGCCGGACTGCTGGAGGCGCAAGCTCTGGATTTTTCGCCGCTCCTGGAGGAGTATTTTTTCCAGGCGGAAGAAGGTAAATTCCGGGTCGAGACCGCGGTGGAGATCGGGCTGCAGAATTATATAGAAAAAATTCTGCAACACTCTCTGACGCTGGTCGCGGCTGTCGTAGTCGTGAGACCGGACAACGGCCAGATATTGGCCATGGCCGAATATCAAAACCTGAGCCCGCCGGTGAAAGGCAACATCTGCCTGAAAGCCGATTATCCGGCCGCCAGTTTGTTTAAAATGATCTCGGCCGCGGCCGCCATCGAGGCCAAGGGATTCAAACCGGAAAAACAGCTTTATTTTTCCGGCCGGAAATATACCCTTTATAAAGACCAGCTTCACAAGGAAGAACAGGGCCGCTTTACGCGTCAAACCAATCTGCGGCAGGCTTTTTCCGGGTCCATCAACCCGGTTTTCGGAAAGATCGGGATTTACGATCTGGGGCAGAATCTGATTGACGAATATGCGGAACGTTTTTTTTTCAAACATGCGATTCCTTTTGAACTGCCGGTTGCCGTCAGCAGCGTGGCCGGCCCCGAAGACGATTACGGCGTGGCTGAGTTGGCTTCCGGATTCAATAAAATGACTCGGATGTCTCCGCTGCACGCGGCCCTGATTACCGCCGCGATTGCCAATAACGGCCGCATGATGGCCCCTTGGTTGATCCGGTCGATTCAAAATGAAAAAGGGGAAGCGGTTTATCAAGGTCAAGCCGTGCTTCTGAGCCGGCCGATCAGGGCGAAAACAGCCCAGTATTTACAGGATTTAATGGAGGATACGGTCAAAACCGGAACCTGCCGGCAGACTTTTCAAAGTCTGCGTCGCAACAAGCGGTTCGCGGATATTGCGTTGGGCGCCAAAACCGGCACGATCAACGACGAACACGATCGCGTTAAATTCGATTGGGTCGCGGCTTATGCTTTGCCGGCTGAAAAAGAGAAGGGAATTTGCATAGCGATCCTGACGGTACACGGCGAAAAACTGGGTATTCGGGCTAAAGTACTGGCCAAGGAGATCATTAATCATTATTATAACCCATAATTCAGATAGGTTTGCATTTGCTTGTAGGGGTTCAAGATTTTGAACCCCTACTTTGCGACAAGATGTAACTGTTAAGATAAGTCATTCCTAAGAAAGGTAATTAGCTATGTGCGGAATTATTTGTTATGTGGGCAAAAACAAGGCAAAACCGGTTTTAATTGAAGGTTTGAAACGCTTGGAATATCGCGGTTATGATTCGGCCGGGTTGGCGATTCAGGATGGCGAGCATATCGATTACTACCGGGCTGTGGGCAAGGTTGTTGAGCTCGAAAGAAGAATCGACGGCATGGAGATCCGGGGCACGGCCGGAATCGCCCATACCCGTTGGGCCACCCACGGCGAGCCGAATGAACGTAACGCCCATCCGCATTGCGATGCGGCGCAGAATATTTTTGTCGTTCATAACGGCATCATTGAAAATTTTTACAGTCTAAAAAAGAAGCTGGAGAAATTCGGCGTCGTATTCCGCACCGAGACCGACACCGAAGTTTTGGCCCATCTGATCGCGCAACATTTTAAAGGCGACTTGGTGGAAGCGGTGCGCAAGAGTATTGAACAAATCGAAGGCACTTACGGGCTCGCGGTGCTGCACCGGCAATTGCCCGGCCAGATCGTGGTGGCCCGTCTGGGCAGTCCCATGATCATCGGCCTGGGCGAAGAGGGTCATTTTGCCGCTTCGGACACGGCCGCCATGGTGAACTATACCAACAAAGTCGTGCATCTCAACGACAATGAGTTGGCTTTTTTAACCAAGGACGATTTCGCCATCTATACGTCCCAGGCCAAAACGGTTCAGCGGCCCCTGGAGATCGTGGAATGGCAACCGGAAGACTCCGAGCTGAACGGTTTTCCTCATTTCATGCTCAAGGAGATTTTCGAACAGCCCGAAACCGTGATGAACGCCATCCGCGGCCGCATGGAGCCGGGCGAAGGCGTGCCCAAGTTGGGCGGGATTATGCCGGTTTGGGACGATCTGCTCAAGTGCCGGTACATTAAAATTGTAGCCTGCGGGACCTCTTACTATGCCGGTTGCGTAGGCCGTTATATTTTCGAAAG
>RPPU01000621.1 GCA_003819975.1 Desulfobacteraceae bacterium | reverse complement strand
GACCGTGGTGCCGGGCCAATCAGCTTGTCTGCGCTGTATGTATCGGGGCGACATCCCCAGGGAAAAATTTCCGGTCATCGGCACGGCGCCGGCCGTGATCGGCGGCATTCAGGCTACGGAAGTGATTAAATTTATTGTGGGTATCGAAACTTTGCTGACCAACCGGCTTTTGGTTTATGACGGCCAAGTCATGAGTTTCACCGAATTCAAGATCAATAAAAATCCCGAATGCGACCATTGCGGTCATTTGAAATAGAGAGGAGTAAAACAGTGGGGGTTAAAGTTTTTTTTCATCCGACATTAAGGAAACTGGTTCAGGACCGGGAATGGGTCGAAGCGACGGGCGGCACCGTAGGGCAATGCTTTAATCAATTGGTGCAGCAATATCCCGGCCTAAAAGAAAAGCTTTTCGATAAAAAGGGCAAGATTCACCACCTGGTCGAGATTTACGTGAATCAGGAAAGTGCATATCCGGACGAATTGGCCAAGGCGGTGAAGGAGGGGGACAAGATCCAGGTGACGTTGCTATTGTCGGGAGGCTAATGAGACAGGGGTCAAGGGAATGAGGAAGTGACTAAAGTGCCTAAAGTTTTAATAGAGAGGGTTCAAGGATTCAGGGGGCCAAGGGTTCAAGGGTGAAGAGTGATTCAAAATTGAAGATTTCGTCTGCTGAATTCTGGTTTCTGGATTCTGACTTCTATTTAATGAACGCATGGATATGATACAAATAGGAACGCAAGAAAAAATTATCAAGAATGGCGGAAAAGGAACAATCATGAAAGCAGTCGGAATCATCGGTTTTAAGAAAAGCGGCAAAACCACCCTGGGCGTGCGGTTGGTTGCGGAACTCGCCAAAATGGGCCTGAAGGTCGGGGTCATCAAACACACTTCCGAAGGCCTGGACCGGCCGGAAACGGACTCCGTCAAATACAGCCGGGTTTCCGGTTTTACGGCGGTGATCGGGCCCAAGGAAGCGGAAATCCTTTTGCAAGGCGAGCAGAAGATAGATGAGATTTTAAAATATTTTAGCGACGATGTGCTCTTGGTGGAAGGGTTCAAAGACGACAAGACCTTTCCCAAGATCGTGTGTCTGCGCAACGCGGAGGAGAAAAAAGAGCTTTGCAGCGGCCTGGAGCTGGGCACGGCCGGTTTCGATAAAAGCGTCGCGGAATTCGACATCATGAATGACGAGCATATCCGGGTCATGGCCGGTCGGGTCGTGGAAAAAGGGTTCAAACTGCCCGGGCTGAATTGCGGCAAATGCGCTTATAAAACTTGTGAAGCATTGACCAAGGCGATTGTGGCGGGCAAGGCAACCCTGGAGGAGTGCATGTCCCTGAATCCGTCCCTTACTATTGACGTGGACGGCAAGGAATTCGCTTTGAATCCCTTTACCGCCAATCTTTGCAAACAGACCATTCTGGGAATGCTTTCGTCCCTGAAAGGATATAAAAAAGGTCAGGTGACGATCCGGATCCCATAATTTTTTTTTGATCCTGAAAAGCGTAGGATCAAAAAAAATGTCATTCCGGCTAAAACGCCGGAATGGAAACCTGTATGATGACAAGTCCATTGTTTCAGTTTTTATCCTTATCGACAACCCGGGATTTCTAAAAATACACTTTATCAGCAACGGCCCTTGAGAAACAAATCGTTTTTAGAAATCTCCATGTCGATATGGCTTAGCGAGACGCCTGATTGCCTATCAGTCTACAGTCTATTCGCCTGAATAATTAAATCCTGTTCATCCTGCCTAATATTTCTTACCTAAAGTTTCCCTCCTTTAATACCGATTGGTCTAATAGCATGCCTTTGGGTTCATTCCCGGCAATCCCCGTGAATTGCATGTGAAAACAAGGGTATAGCCAAGGAGGCGATTAGACCATGACCCATACCATCAGTTATCAAACTCCCATCGTTCCCAAGAATCCACGACCCTATCAAAATAAAAATATTGAGACCACGGATACCACCATGTCAAAATCATTGGAAAAATTGAACGCTCAAGAGACCTCTGCAACCGATACGGTGACCTTTTCCCAACAAACCGCGGTTTCCGAGACCTATTCACGCCCCTCCATTGCCGGGCAAAATGCATCCGAAGACGGGTTCGATTTACTGCGCGGTTTGGTTGCCAATCTGCTTAAGGAACAGGGGATTGATTACAAAATAGCCAATGCTATAGAGGAGATGGACATCACTCAACTCAGCCCGGAAAAAGCCCGGGCTTTAATCGCCGATGACGGCTATTTTGGAGTTGCGCAAACTTCCGATCGGATCGCGGATTTCGCCATAGCCTTGGCCGGCGGCGATCCCGGCAGGCTGGCGGTGCTCCAAGAAGGGGTGGAACAAGGATTCAGCGAGGCTTCGGATGCCCTAGGTGGATGGTTGCCGGATATATCCAATCAAACGCATGATGCGGTCATGCAAAAACTGGATGCCTGGGCACAACAAGGCGGTGCATGAATCCGAAGAATTTTTTACTGCAGATGGCCGCAGATAACCGCAGATGGATAAGAACATTTCTGTTCCGCCGACGTGGCGGAACAAAAGGTGTCATCGCTTAAATTTTGTAAAAAAACAAACCCCGACCAGGGCTCCGGGGTAGGTTCGCTTCCAATTTTCAGAAATGGTCAATATAGGGGGCTGCTCCTTTTATGTTAAAAACAGGATATTTCACCGCAAAGCACGCAAAGGGCGCAGAGGTTATTTATCCTCAACTTTTCTTTGAAACAGAGAAAAGTTGAGAATAACCAGCCCGGCGTGGCTATGTTGCAAATGATGTTCATCCCGTCAAAATTTTTCTTTCAATTTACCCGAGCCGTGCGTTTGATCAGGTCCCAGGAACTTTGCACATCGTCGCGGGTGACATAGGTCTGGCCGATGGCGAAACGCAAGGTGTAGATCTCGTTTAATTTCGTGTGACTGATATACAGATAGCCGGAGGCATTGATCTTCGCCAGCAGCGCCGCATTCAGGCGATTCAGCGTTTCCAGGTCATCGCTTCCGGACGGTTTATAACGGAAGCAGAGCGTGGAAAACGGTATGGGCGCCAACATCTCAAAATCGGGTTCCT
>RPPU01000620.1 GCA_003819975.1 Desulfobacteraceae bacterium | reverse complement strand
TGGCGAAATCCAGGATATCGTTGACCAGACCCATCAGGGTGGCAACGGAGTATTTGGCCATTTCCAGGTATTCGCGCTGGTCGGCGCTTAAAACCGTATCCAAGGTCAAGTCCAGCATGCCGATGGCTCCGGCAATGGGGGTGCGCAATTCATGGGTCAGGTTGGCGATAAATTCGCTTTTTGCCAGGTTGGCTGCTTCTGCTTTGTGTTTGGTCTCCTGCAGCACGGCAAAGGCCTGGTTGCGTTCGGTGATGTCGCGCGCGATGCCTTGGACGATACCTTTTTTGGCGTCCACCACCCGCGCACTGATTTCCACGTCCACAATCGAACCGTCCTTTTTCTTGAAACAGGACTCAAAGCGGGTGTGTCCCTTGGCCCTGGTTTCTTCCAAACCTTGCCGGCTGGCGTCCCATTCGACTGCGGGGCGCAAAGCCTGAAGCGGCATTTTTATCAATTCTTCCCGGTTATAGCCCAGCATTTCGCAGGCCCGATTGTTGACGTCCAGGATCCGTCCTTGCAGGTCGTGGATAAAGACCGCATCATTGGAATATTCAAAGAGCAGACGGAAGCGCTCTTCGCTGGCGAGGAGAATTCGCTCGTTTTTTATTTGGGCCGCGCGGATGGAAATAATATTGACGACTTCGGCCAGGATATTTTTGACCGGTTCGTCCCATTCCCGCATCCGGCGGCAATCGGAAAAGGTGAAGAGGCCGGTCGGCGCGAGGGAATCGCCGTAGGGTAATACCAGATAGGAGAGGATCTGATGGCGCTTGAAGGCTTTTTGCGCAAAAAGGGCTGCATCCGATTCCCGGTTTTTAGGAAGTTCCATATAGCCCTGGTTTAAGAAAAACAGGGCCATATGGCAAGGAACGGTTACGCCCAGGGTTGAACCGACCTCGGGCTTGTGCCATTGCAGCTTGGTATAATATTCTTTTTTATTTTCATCCAAACCCAGGAAAGAGACGCGGTCCAGGTTCAAGAACCGGCCGATCACCCCCAACAGACGTTGGATCAGGGCTTCTTCGGTCAGGTGATTTTCCGTCGCCGCTGTCCAGATTTCGGCCCGCAAACCGTCATAGAAAAATAAAGCCGATCCCTCTGCGGCGGTCGTTTTAGGTGTGTTTTTTTCATCCATGGGAACTTCTCCCGATTCGGCGGCTCGTGTCCATGGCTTTCCGCCGATCCGTTAATCTCTAATTATAGGATATCTCATAAATACTATTTTTAGAAAAAGAATGCGTTCCTTCCCGGTTTTTTGATATTCGCATCATTCGGTTAGATATCCTGTTCTAAGCGCATTGTCTTAAGACAGCGCCGGCAATGGCCTCCAGGGGCAGCACTTTATCGGCGCCGCCCAATTTGATCGCTTCATGGGGCATGCCGAAGACCACCGAAGTGGTCTCATCCTGGGCGATATTATAAGCTTTAGCCTGCTTCATTTCAAGCATCCCCTTGGCCCCGTCATCGCCCATGCCGGTCATGATCACGCCGACGGCATTGGGTCCGGCATAACGGGCCACGGAACGGAACAAAACATCTACCGAGGGCCGGTGCCGGCTGACCAAAGGCCCGTCTTTGATTTCGACATAGTAGCGGGCGCCGCTGCGTTTCATCAATATATGATGATTGCCCGGACCGATCAAGGCCCGGCCGCGCAAAACACTGTCGCCGTCCTCGGCTTCTTTGACCTCGATTTCGCAGAGGCTGTTCAGACGCCGGGCAAAAGCGGAAGTGAAGTTTTCCGGCATATGCTGCACAATGACAATCCCCGGCGAATCCTTGGGCAGCGCTTCGAGAAAAATGCGTAAAGCTTCGGTGCCGCCGGTGGAAGCGCCGACCGCCACAATATGTTCAGTGGTATGGATCACGGATTTCGGCATGGTCTTGGGTAAAATGGCATCGGCCGTCAATTTGGGCTCGATTCGACGCGGTTCGGCCACTGTCCGGAGCTTGGCCACGGAAGCGGCTTTGACCACATCGCAGATGCGGATCCGGGACTCTTCCAAAAATTTTTTGGTCCCCATCTTGGGTTTTTCAATGATTTCGACCGCGCCGTAATCCATGGCTTTAAAAGCGTTTTCAGACCCTTTTCCGGCCATGCTGGAGCAGATGACGATCGGGATCGGGTGCTGGTTCATGATTTTTTGCAGAAAGGTGATGCCGTCCATGCGCGGCATTTCCAAATCGAGGGTGATAACGTCCGGCACCTCATGCTTGATTTTTTCAGCGGCGATCAAGGGATCGGAAGCTAGGGCCATGACTTCGATGCGGGGGTCGGACGACAGAATGTCTTGAAGGGTCTGGCGCACCACGGCCGAATCGTCCACGATCAGGACCCGGATTTTTTTCTTCAAAGAGTCATAAGTAAGCATAGCGATCCTTTTTTTCAAGCGGTAAACATGAAACGGCAAACGTAAAACGGCAAAAGTGAAACGGCAATGGTGAAAAGCAGGTCTTTTCCGTTTTGCTTTCACGTTTCCCTTTCACGTCCCCACCTTCTGATAAATCGTCGTAGCCACCGGCGCCAAGGGAACTTTTAGGCCGCCCAGGGTTTCGGAATGGCCCATGAACATGAAGCCGCCCGGAATCAAATGCCGGCAGAGCCGGTTCAGGACTTGTTCCTGGGTAGGCCGGTCGAAATAGATGATCACATTGCGGCAAAAGATGATGTCCATGCGTTCATGGATATCATAATCGTCGTCCATTAGATTGAGGCGTTGAAATTGGATCAGGCCGCGGAGTTCGCCGATCACGCGCACGATGTTCTCCTTTTGATTTTTGCTCTTTAGAAGGTATTTTTTTCTTAAAAGCATGGGGATCGGCTCTGCCCGGCTGTGTTCGTAAATTCCGTTCACGGCGATTTCCAGAACCCGGGTGGAGATGTCGGTGGCCAGGATGGAAAAATGAAAACCGGAATTATTTCTCTGAAATTCGCTCAGCACCATGGCCAGCGTATAGGGTTCTTCGCCGGCGGAACAGGCGGCGCTCCAGGCCGCCACTTTTTTGCGCACCCCCCAACTGTGGTTCTCGATCAAATAGGGCAGGGCGGTTTGGACCAGGAAATCGAAATGGCGCGGTT
>RPPU01000619.1 GCA_003819975.1 Desulfobacteraceae bacterium | reverse complement strand
TTTTGCGATTCATAAAAGTTGTGTAACAACTTTTGCGGTTCATAAAAGTTGTGACCCCGTGAGAAATAAATGTTTTTTCCGTGTCTTCCGTGTGTTCCGTGGTCAATATTCTTCCTTCTTTTCTTGCATCTTGGTTTTCGAAGACCGGGACCCGCACTGGGTTGCGGCTCTTTCAACCGACTGAAAAATGGCCATGTCTATTTTTCAATATGTTTCAAAACCTTTTTGCGCCTCGGTCAGATGCGTGAACACTTCCTCAAGACCCTGGACCGTCTGGCGGGTTTCGCTCATTGAAATCATGAAACCGCCTTTGGCAACCACGCAAGTCCCCTTGGAAAGGATGACCGATAGTGCCTTCCGCCGCTCCGGAGTCAGCCACGGCAGGACTTCCTTTTCTTGACCGAACACCAGGAACCGGGAGTCGAAATCCGCATCGCCGGTCTTGATCGCGGGCGTCACGGTCTGGTTGCGCTTGGTCTCGATAACATAATCCGCGCTCGCGGAACCGCGCATCTCGATGATCATCTTAAAAGGCATGCCGTCGACGGCGATATGCATGCTGAGATACTTTCGATACGATAAATCGCGTTCGTCCTGTTCCGGAGCATGATCCGCGCTCAGCTTGCCCATGAAAAACTTGGCGCCGTTCACCGTCCCTTGGATTTCTCCGGTATTGAAAAAGAGCGCCTGTTTGTTCACATAGGTCAGGCCGTGCGCTTGCGCAAATGCCCGCATGGCGATCCGGGTTTGCCAAATCCAGATCATGACAATGGACAGGAGAATCAGAATTAAAGCCGCTGGAACAAGAAACATCATAAAATGACCTCTCATTAAATTAAACCCCTGTTTTATTTCAGCGCTGGACACCAGGGAGGTTAAATCCTTTTTTTTACCACAGAGGACGTAATTTCAGAAAATCCTGAAATTACTCCAGATATCAGTAATTTCAATCTTCACGAAATTACTTTCAGACAGGCCAAGAAAGACGAGATTTTATTTCTATTCTTTCAGCGACTACGGAACGAATAACAATCATCAAATCGTGGCTACAGGACCCCATTTTTACGTTCTCAAAATAAGTGTTTTTCGGCCTTAGGCGCTTATAGTCCACACATCGACAATTTGTTGTCGATAGTGAAAAGGTTAATAATCGCCGCTTGACAATCGTTCGGACTTATTCCGGCGCTTTGGCCGGAATGCATGTTTTTTTGATCCTGGATTTTCAGGATCAATAAAACATTTTGATCGTTAATGACGTAATTCAGCGTTAATTTTTTCAGCGATAAATATTTTCAATAGTGACAGGTAAGGGATATCACGTTTATTGGCGAGTACTTTCAACTCTTCAATCATTGATTCGGGCAGACGCAGGGATATCGACTTGGTTGAAGGTTTCAGTTTTGGTAAAACCGTATCTTCGGCGCCAGACCACTCCAGATATTCCGAAGAATCGTGTTTTTGCCAAAAAAGCCTCTCTTCAGCTTTATTTTTGAATTTGGGTGTTTTCTTTTTCATTTTTTATACCTTTCCATTTCCGAATCGGTCATGTCCCGCGCCGAAATAATCCTAATTTTTAAATTATTATAAAATTTGTCAAGTTTAAAGATTTGACCCCATTCTTCACATTCTTCACTGTTACTAATTTCAGAGTCTTCTGAAATTACGTCCTTGGCGCGAGACTCCTCCGGCCTTATTCCTTGAACCCAAGATACAATTTGATATCGTAAAAAAGAAATGAGAGTGGTCTGGGGTTACGGATTGATTCAATAGCGAAATGCGCAATAAAGACATTGACAACTTATTATCGACCGGTTCGTTTTTCATCTGTTGACGATTCGTTTGATAACATACGCGTTTGCGCTTTAATAATTCTTCATCCGAACCATTTTCATAATACCTTGATCCGAACTTTGGACAATTCCTCTTTTTTGAAGAATACGTTCGGCCTTGAATCGATGAAATAGCGATGCAGAACCGCAAAAAAGGCAAAAACCGGATAAAGAACCACAAGAATTCTCAATAAATACACTAAAGCCAGCCATCCGGAAAAACTGGAAAATAATTTCAGAATCCCATAAGCCCCCAATAAAAAAGGGATCCAGTTGCCGAAATATTTTCCGACTATTTTTAATTCCACGGTTTCGCGCTGATAATATCGTATATTCATATCATCCAACGCCCATACCAGAGCCAGCAGCAAAGAAACCGAAAACAGGATAAAGGCGATTCCGACAAATTTATCCAATTGGAAATCGGCTTGTAAAAAAAAACCGGAGGATACGGTATCCGATCCGGAGATTACCTGTAACAAAGTCAGCAATTTGGTACTGAACAACAGACCGATACCGACACCATGCAGCGGCCGAAAAACCATATATTTCAAGAACGTTATGGGGTATTCCCCCGCAGCATCAATCAACACGAGCGATTTTCGCATAACTCCGAATAAAAAACGGCCTGCGTAAGGTAAGACCAAAAAGGATAAACAGGAAAAAATGGCAAGCTTTATAAAGCGCATTATGGCTTTTAAGGCAGGCACCCAACCCTGCGCCTGGTCCCAATCACCCCAAAAAAAGAAATAAATGATTGTGCAAAGCAAGACGCCCGCTGCCGGCGACAATGCTTTCAGATAAAAATAGAGTTTGTTTTTGCTGTTCTTCATATATAAATTTGCATATATTTCATTTTTTCGGTCAAGGGGGAACATTTTAAGGAACCATCTTCACCGCTATCGCGCCCCGGTGCGATTGCCTGATTGCTCCTAAATAACACGATTCCCAATATCACTCGAAACCGTTCATGAATAGGTTGATCAACGTAATTCACTCCTGCTCACCATCTTCGACACGGCCGACATGGTCAGGCCCAATTGCCGGCCTGCCTCCGCCAAAGTAATCCCGTGTTCCTTGATCAGTTGCAACGCAATATCCTGCCGGACCTGGGACAAATTACCGCGACGACTTCCGGACCTTAATTCTTGAATGCCGACCCCTTGAGCCCGGCAAAACTCCTCAATCATTTTCGGAATCTTTTCCAATAGCTTATTAGCCGGTAAATGATGTTTCACCTTCTCATCCGCCTCTTT
>RPPU01000618.1 GCA_003819975.1 Desulfobacteraceae bacterium | reverse complement strand
TGACAGTTTGGCCGCTGCCCGTAAAGATGTGGTCGCTGCCGGTGAGCGCATCAAAACCGCGGGGCTGCCCGCCGCCATGACCCCTTTGATCATCGGCGTGGCCGGGTACGGTAATGTGGGCCGCGGCATTCAGGAAATCCTCAAAGATCTGCCGACCGTTGAAATCCAACCGGCCGATGTGGCTCGCGTAGCCAACGATCCCAACGCTTCCCGCAAGGTTGTTTATCGCGTGACATTTAAGGAAGAGCATTCCGTTGAACCGATTACCCCCGGCGCCCCCTTCGATCTTCAGGACTATTATCAACACCCTGAAAAATATCGCTCCTGCTTTGAACCCTACCTGCCCTATCTGACGGTTTTGATGAACAGCAATTACTGGGAAAGCCGCTTTCCGCGCCTGGTGACCAAGGCTCAAATCAAAAAATTATTCGGAAACTCATCGGCTCCGCGTCTGCGCGTAATCGGTGATGCCAGTTGCGACATTGAAGGGAGTGTCGAAGTCACCGTCAAAGCCACGGAGCCGGGTGATCCGATTTATGTTTATGATCCCGACACCGGCGCCGCCACCATGGGATTTAAAGGCCGGGGTCCCGTGATCCTGGCGGTCGATATTCTGCCCAGCGAGTTGCCGCGCGAAGCCTCGGAATATTTCAGCGAAATTCTGGAATCGTTCGTTCCGGCCATTGCCGCAGCGGATTTTAATGTCCCGTTGGAACAATTGCAGTTGCCGCCGGAAATCAAACGGGCCTTGATCCTGTATCATGGAGAGTTGACCCCGGAGTTTAAATATATCGAACGCTTCATGACATCGTAACATTTCGGAAAACGAAGATTTGTTCGATCCGAATAGATGTCATCTCGTTTGTATTCTATGACTTGGCCAGGCGCAGAGTAGGGGCAGGCCACAATTTCTTCCTGAAATTGTTTTTAAAACCTGACCCTACAAAAACCTGCGCTTGCCGGAAAAAATATAATGTTGAGGTTTACGTTTCACTTTTGACTGTTCACGTTTCACGTTCTCAGGAGGAACCATGAAAAAAGTCGTTGTCTTTGGAGCAGGATTGGTGGCTGGTGCGCATGTCAAATACTTGATGGAGCAGGGTTTTCAGACTACCGTGGCCAGCCGGACCCTGAATAAGGCCCAAGAACTGATCGGATCGCATCCCAACGGTCGAGCCGTCGCATTCGATATCGACAAAGAAGGCGATCGACGATTGGATGAAATCGTGACCCAGCATGACCTGGCGGTCAGCCTGTTACCCTATCAATACCACCCGCGCGTGGCCCGGGCCTGTATCCGCGCCCGCAAGCACATGGTTACCACATCTTATGTGAAAGACGAAATGCGCGCGCTCGAAGCCGAAGCACGCAAAGCCGGCGTGACGATTTTGAACGAAATCGGCGTGGATCCCGGCATCGATCA
The DNA here is from genome assembly GCA_003819975.1 of Desulfobacteraceae bacterium. The sequence continues at coordinate 1,663 of RPPU01000618.1, read as the reverse complement.
CATGACCGCCATGAAAGTGATCCATGACGTTCAAAAGAACGGCGGCGCGATCACTAGTTTTACTTCTTATTGCGGGGGTTTGCCGGCTCCGGAAGCAAATAACAACCCCTTTGGATATAAATTCTCCTGGAGCCCGCGCGGCGTGCTCATGGCCGGTAAAAATTCGGCCCGCTTTAAAAAAGAAGGAAAAATCGTCGACATTCCGGGAACCGAACTTTTTGCCAACCATTGGACCGTGCCGGTAACCATCGAAGGCAAGTTGACCAACTTGGAAGGATATCCGAACCGTGACAGTCTGCCCTATGCCGAGACCTACGGCATTACTTCCACCCAAACCATGTTCCGCGGCACCCTGCGCAATCCCGGTTGGTGTGACACCCTTAAAAAGATTGTTGAATTGGGCTTGGTAGATGAAACCGAACGCAATGATCTCGCCGGTTTGACCTATGGCCAATTTACAGCCAAACTCATTGGCGCCAAACATACCGATCATTTAAAAACCGATTTGGCTCCCAAACTGAAGATTCAACCCGATTCTTTTATCATAAAAAACATGGAATGGCTGGGATTGTTCAATGATACGCCGTTACCGGCCGGGCTGAAATCGGGCATCGATGTCCTGACCGCTACTATGCTGGCCAAGATGCAATATAAACCGGGCGAGCGCGATATGCTGGTGCTCCAACATGAATTCATCGCCGAATACCCTAATAAAAAAGAGAAAATAACATCCACGATGATCGACTTCGGCATTCCCAATGGTGACAGCAGCATGAACCGCACGGTCGGGTTGCCGGCCGCGGTGGGCGTGCGTATGATTCTGGAAGGTAAAATTAAAACGACCGGCGTATTGATCCCGGTCACGCCTGAAATTTACGAACCCGTGCTCAAAGAATTGCAGCGTCTGGGCCTCGAGTTCACGGAAAAAGCTCAAAAATTATAATTCCGAATCCCTTTAAAACCGGAACCAAAAAGATTGGCAGACAACATCATGAAATCATTTAACCACTAAGGCGCAAAGACACCAAGAATTTTTATTTATTTTTTCACTTCGTGTCTTAGCGTCTTCGTGGTGAAAAAATTTTGACCTGAGGATATCTCAAAAAGTTGTTTAAAAGAATTGATTTTTGAGATATCCTGTTTTGAGCACAATTTAACTTGCAAAATATTAATAAAAGACCTCCCCAGCGTCCCTGCTGCGGAGGTCTTTTTAATTTAATCGATTTAAATCAGACAAACCTGAATGAGCCATTGCTTAAGAAAAGTTTCCGTATCGACCAAATCGAAAAATCATATCTGTTTCAGCAATACATTCTGCTGCGATTGCAGAATCAAATCGTTAAAAGCCCGCAAAGCATCATTGATCTTCTGTAATTCAGCGGTCTGGGCCACCGGAATGTTTTCAGTGCCTTTTTTATCCAAAGCATCTATAACATATTTGAGGGTGAGATGATCGGGATCCAGGGCCGGCTGATATCCAATACCTTGGCTATTGGCTTTGATAATTTCAGAAGTCAATTTAGCGACGTTTAAATCCAAGACGATCTGCTGAACCATGGGAACCGGCATGCCCAATTTGTTCGAAATCTGCTTGGGCGTCAAGGCTTCTTCACCATTACAGAAACACTTGACAATCAAATGCATGACCCTTAATGCCAATACT
>RPPU01000617.1 GCA_003819975.1 Desulfobacteraceae bacterium | reverse complement strand
TGCCCCAACCCAAAAAAATAGCCTATTCTTTCATGATCGGCGATCTGTTCAACTACGGCCACTTGAAATCGCTGGAAAAAGCCCGCAAGGTATCGGATTGGCACATCTGCGGCGTGATCGCGGATGAAGTGGCCCGCAAATGGACCTCCCCCCTGGTCTGCTCCTATACCGAGCGCAAGTCCGTGATCGAACGCATCGAATACGTTAACGAAGCCTGGCGCCAGAATTCCCTGGACCCCACCCGCAATCTCATGAAAATCCACCGTCGCTATCCGCGCGCCAAAATCCTGCTCATGCAAAGTCATCACCTGTGGCAAGGCACTTTGGGCGGCGATTTCATCAAAAAAATCAACGGTGAAATCGTTGCGACCGATTTTCATCAAGGCCTTTCCCGGGATTACATGGTCAAAGTTTTTTACGATTTTTTTGCCGCGCGTAAGAATTTCGGCGATCAGCCGTTCCGGGATCTCTCCTTCGCGGACATCCGGTTTTTTCAGAAACCTTTCGCTTCCAAAGCCGAGACCTTACAGAACCTGCGCCGGAAATTAAAAACCGCCGAAATAGAGCGCTTGTTCGTGTTCACGGTCCGCCAATGGAAGAACAACCGCTCCGCGGTTTTGCAGGACATCCGGGAACGTTTCGGCCGCCATCCCCTGGTCGTGCGCTCCTCCTCCCTCAACGAGGATTCCCTGCAAACCTCCTATGCCGGGCATTTTCACAGCGAATTGAACGTTTCCCCGCTGGACGGACGAAAACTGGCGGCGGCCGTTGATCGGGTTATTGCCAGTTACGGCAACGGCGTGCCCGCCTCGGCGGACGATAAAATTCTGATTCAGTCCCAGACCCGGGATGTGGCCATGAGCGGAGTGGTGTTCACCCGCAATCTCAGGACCAATACCCCCTACTATCTGATCAACTATGACGGGCCTAGCGCCCGTACCGATACGGTCACAAATGGTTCCGGCGGCGGCAAGATCGAAATTCTGCGCAGTACATCCACGAATCGGGTGGATAAAAAATGGCGCAACCTGCTTGCCGCGGTTCGCGAAATCGAGTCCTTTTTCCAGGGCATTTCACTGGATATCGAATTCGCCGTACGGTCCGATCACAGCGTCGTCATTTTTCAGGTTCGTCCTTTAGCGGCCAATTCCAAATTCCATTCGGTTTCCGAAGAACGGCTGCTGGAACGCATTCGCCGGCATCGCCATTCCTTCAACCGCCTGGGCCGCGATCGTGCCGAACCGGGCCATCCGGTGTTGAGCGACATGGCCTTTTGGAATCCGGCCGAACTGATCGGCGACCGGCCGAACTACCTGGCCTATTCGTTGTTCAACCATTTAATCATGAAGGAAAATTGGAATAAAGCCCTACTTCCTCTAGGCTATTCCCAGGTGACGGGCGGCTTGATGGTGCGCGTGGCCAATAAACCATATGTGCATGCGGCCCGCGCCTTCCGCGCCCTGTTGCCCGCCGCGCTTTCGTCCGATCTGGCGGACCGTCTAACCGTCTATTATTTGAAAAAACTGCGCCGTCACCCCGAGTATCACGACAAAATCGAATTCGAAATCGTTCACAACTGTTTTACCTTTGACTTGGACCGGCAAACGGCCGAACTGGAACAAAATGGTTTCACCTCCGGAGAAAGAGACGAACTAAAACGTGTTTTAAAAAAACAAACCCTGGATATCATCGAAAACTTTCCCCATACATCTGCCCGTGATCAAAAGAGTATTTCCGAATTGGAACAGACCCGTCAAGGCCTGGAAATAGAATGGGTTGCCGGCTCCGACCGTACGACCCGCATGCAATGGATAACCCGCCTGATCGAGGATTGCCGTCGCCTCGGTATCCCCCCTTTCGTACGCGCCGCGCGCATGGCGTTCATCAGCACTTCTTTATTGCGCAGTCTATGCCGGATCGGCGATCTCCCCCCCGCCCTTTTGGTTCAATTCATGAATACTTTGGATACCGTAACCCGGCAAATGGATCGCGATTATGATTCGCTCCACCGGGGACGGCTTGATAAAAAAAGTTTTTTGGAGCAGTATGGTCACCTGCGTCCCGGAACCTACGACATAACCAAATTGCCCTACAAAAGTAATCCGCTTTATTTGCGAACGATTTCCGGCATCGCTCCTGGGGTTCCCACCCGCGAAAACGATCCGGTTTCACCGGACGACTCGGACCTGGAACGGATATTGGAAACGGCTTGCCGGGCTCATGATCTGCCTTTTAATGGAATCTTTCTGTTGACTTTTTGGCGCCGTTCGATTCAACAACGCGAACTTTATAAATTTATTTACACCAAGAATATCAGCCTGGCTTTGGAAATCCTGGCGCAAACCGGCGAAGATTTGGGTTTTTCGCGCGAAGACCTGGCGCACCTCGACTATTATTCCATCGTCCGTCCGATTGAATCCGCTTTCGAGGATGAAAGGATCAATACCTGGCGCAACTTGATTCAGGGTCGCCGGGAAGAAGATCGCCTCGATTCGCTGGTCTCTTTGCCTTCTCTCGTTTTTTCGGAAAAAGATTTCCTGATCGTTAAACACCGCACGGTTGTCCCGAATTTTGTGGGCGAAGGAGTCGTGCAAGCCGGCGTGGCCGTCCTGGATAACCGAAGCCCGGAATCGAATCATCTTTCCGGGAAAATCGTGGTTCTTGAAAAAGCCGATCCCGGCTATGACTGGATTTTCACCAAGAACATCCGGGGTCTCGTGACCAAATACGGCGGGGCCGCCTCCCATATGGCCATTCGCGCCGCCGAATTCAATATCCCGGCTGCCATCGGCTGCGGAGAGGTCCTTTTCGCCCGCGTGACCGCGGCCGCTAAAATCGTGATGGATTGCAAAAACCGCACGATCCATTCCCTGGGCGGACATTACGATGTATAATATCGAAATGCTTGCATTAACGATCGTGATTTCCTCTGCGTTCCTTTGCGCCCTCCGCGGTAAATTTCAAAAATCGTACGATCCACTCCCGTGGCGGACATGGCAACATGTAGAAGAATATAATAGGAGATACTTGTTATAATGGTTATGGTTTCCTCTGCGTTCCTCTGCGCCCTCTGCGGTGAATCTTGC
>RPPU01000616.1 GCA_003819975.1 Desulfobacteraceae bacterium | reverse complement strand
GTGATCCAATCGTTGAGTTCCTCCAACTTTCCGCGCTTGCGTTCCCAGCCGATAAAAGCTTGCTCCGACTCGCTCCATTTTCGTTCGCGATGAAAAAGAAAAAAGCAAGCCCTGCCGTAGCGCCGATTAAGGGCTTCAATGCCCTGCTTCGCGGTCTGCAGTAGTTCCGCATCCGCTTCATCCCGCACTTGCGCCGCATCCTTGTAATCCGAGTAAAGACCGAAAAATAAATTGGCCTCTTGGTTGGCGAGATAACGCATCTCCAGCTTTTCCATCTCCCGGCGGATCGTAGGCGCATCGATCAGCAGCATGGGTACGACCACCAGCGTTCGATAAGCGTCGGGAATGCCCGCATCCCTGAAATCCATTTTGGGCAGGGACCGCGGCGGAAAAAATCGTACCACCAGGTAATTCAGCGTCTCCAGCGCCAATTGGCTCGCCGGCCCGAGTAGGAGCAGCAAGAGAACCAACTGCATCCCCGGGGTCGATGCGCGCAGGCCCAGCAGCCAGGCGAGCGCCATAAAAACGCCCGAGAAAAACGTCAATCCGAAAAAGTATAGAAACGCGTGGCGCCGCAAGACCCGGCGCCGAATCCGAAAGACAAGGTCTTCCCGGCACTGGATGAGTCGCGCCAATTCCTCTCTTTTATCGCCGATCAAATAAGCGCCGACATGCGCCAACCGTTCGTCCGCCTCTGAGGCGCGACCGGTCTTCTCGGCTAAATCGAGGACGCGCTGGACGATTTGCTCCTCAGCCAGTCCCGATCCTTTGCTCAGTTCCTCAATGGCCCGGCGATAGCGATTGCGCGTGGCAAAATCCATATGCGGATAAAAGCCGGCCGGATCTTGGCGCAATAATTGTTCGACCCGGCTCAGTCGTTCAAAACATTCTTTCCAATCGAGCAAGGCCAGTTGACGCAAGCTGGTAAAAGCGTTGCCGATCGATATCTGATCCAGGGCCTGGCGTTTCTTTTCGCGTTGATCCAGGTCGCTGATGGATCTCTGAAGAGTGCGCTCCAGCCAGGTCCGCACCGGCGTAAGCGCGTTCCCTTCGTCGTAAAGGCAATCGATCAACTGCGAGGCAAAATAGGGGCTGGGAACAAGAATCGTTTCGGTCAGTTCCGCCAGAATCGCGAACAACCGGTTGGGATCGCGTCGATTGGCCATGATCATGCGGTTGGCCCAATAACCGGCGACTTCTCCTTCGCGTAATTCGGCCAAAGCCTTGTCGGCGAGCTGATGAATGCTCTCGATCAACACGATGCGCAACATTTGGGGCAAAGCCCAGAGTTCGCCGATCGAGAGCGACTGCACGGTTTGATAGGCTCCGATAAAAGCCAGGATGTTCTCCTCGTCCAAACGCAGATCCGAATGTACGGCCAGTTCCCGCGCCAAGCCGTAAATGCGCGGCGAGCCTTGATAGGGCCCGTTCGTCAGGACCGGAAGCTGCCGATAATACTTGCGGGGCAAGTTCAGATGTACGTCGCGGGCATTACTTTCGAAAATATATTCGTTGTCGAGCAACCACTCGGCCGTCAGGGGCAGGCTCCGCTCCAGGCGTATCGCCTCGGACAATTCCAGGCACGCTTGCTGAACCCACTTACGGCTCCTTTCGGTTTGGTGGAGCAAATGCGCGTCCCGCGGCGGCTCGGGATCCAGGCGGTGCTCTTGGGCCAAGCGCCGGGAATGTTCCTCCATCTGGATTAAGGCAAGAGGCGCCATGCCGGAGAGCCAAGCTTCTTTAAATGGATTTTCCCGCGCCGGATACAGAACAAAAACAGCGGGAACCATGTCGCCGCTTTGCCGTAAAAGTTCTAGAGCTGTCCGCAACCTTTTAATCGGCGCCTGGATAATCAGGACGGTCTCCTCGGACACGAGTCTGCGACGGTGATCCTCAATCAGTCCGCGCTCGACGCCGTACCAGGCTCGCCGAATCCAGACTAAGGCGAGCAGGACGCCGATGACGGCGCCCGCTGCCGCCGGGATCAGGATGAGATAAAATCCGTCCGGAGCCGGATCCACCAAGTTCATGGCCAACAATGCGGCAACGCACCCGCCCAAAATGAACCCCGTGATGCCCCCGAAAATCCGGCGTCGAAACAAGGGATCCCAAGTTCGGACCTTGCCGTCCGCGCTCTTGCTCACCCAAGCCGCGCGATAATAACCCTTTCCGGCCAAGTTGCTGAATGCTTTACGCGCTTGATTGCGCTTGCCGAAATGTCCAATAAGGATGCCTGTATCCATTTCTTGTCCCGGATCCAACCTGTCGTGAAAAAGTGAAAAAAAGAAGAGGCGCAGAAATCAAAAATCGGATGGCTAAAAGTTTTGTTATTATTCCGGTAAATAGAATTCAGAATAATCTGAAAATAGGCTTCAGATTAGGTGAATATCCGATACAAATGATAGGCAGCATCACCCGATCCTCAAATCTTGTCGCCGGTTTCCTCATTCTGACTCCTGGCTCTTGGGCAGTTACTAAGTATTTTACTTGATGAAACTATAATACAATAAATTAATTCTATCCACCAAATAACTTAAAAGTTTATAGTTATCGGATAGTTAGGCGTGTAGCTCAACCATACCGACAAAAAGTTGTCCATGAGAGTAGGTGCAGGCTTCAGCCTGCGTCACGGAGCTTACGGACTCCTGTTCGGTTTACAAGCGGATTCCTATCCGATTTACAAGCGGATTCCTATCCGATTTACAAGCGGATTCCTATCCGCTTTGCGCAGCCTAATAAAGTGCGACTACCCCGATGATTGTGCTCATTGCCCTGAAAAACATTGAAAATCCATTGACCTTTAGGCCTATTTCGTTAAAATACGGGGTCATGCAATCTTTAATTAAAGGATCGACCGGCTTCCCATGCTGAATAAAAAAACAAGAAAACTGTTACAATCCTTGCGCCTAAAACTGGACCAGGAAGAGGCCCGGAGACTATCCCCTTTTGCCTGTTTGAGTCGGCAAGCGGTGCGCCGCAAAAACGAACCTAAAATCGCCGAAGGCCATCGCCAGCAATTTGCCTTGGATGCCGACCGAGTTCTGCATTCCAAAGCTTATTCCCGCTATATCGACAAAACCCAGGTCTT
>RPPU01000615.1 GCA_003819975.1 Desulfobacteraceae bacterium | reverse complement strand
TTAAGGCGTTTCATGGGGTTTTGCTCTTGATCCCAGTTATTGAATTCACCGCAAAGGGAGGCTTTTTTAGCCTGGACATCGGGTGATAGCTTAAAGGTTACCCGGCAGAAATCACCTTTTTTGGAATAGTTTTTATTCAACATATCCTCCTCGCTTGATATTTTTCAATCCGGGAAGCCGGGATTGAAAAATATGTATTCCGGCAAGATCGCCGGAATCATTCTTGCGATAAAAGCCGGCGGATCATTGCCTTTTCAATTATCGACCGTTTTTTAAGATAGATAAAGCTTTCTTGCTTCATCTCGGTTCAACGGTTTCCTGTTACAAGGGACATCTCATGATTGAAGAATTATATTTTATCTTATTTGACTTAAAAAATCAATAACATTGTTATGAATTGCAGTAGGTTGCGTGGACCGATGGACGCGATTTGGCCTCGTCTTTACTATCCCTTTTAAATGATTAAACTAGTTAAAATTGCGATTTGACAAATCATGAAACCGGCATGCAGGTTTAACGCTGTGTTGATGGTTAGGCCTTTTGCATGCGTAAAAAGCAAAGAGAGGTAATCTTATGGACCTACAACATATCAATTTTTCAGATGTTTTTCCGGTTCTGCCGGTCAAGGATGCCGTTCTTTTTCCAAGGATGGTGGTCCCGCTTTTATTGACCGAAGAGGCGTATGTTCAGCTTTCCAAGGATGTGATGCAAAAAGAGCGTTTGCTGATTATTACGATGTTGAAAGAGGAGCCGAAAGCGGAGGGGGAAAAGGAGCCTATTTATCCGATCGGTACTTTAGCGCGGATAGTTAAGCGCTCCAGAGCCGATGAAGGTATTTTAATATTGGTTCAGGGCTTGACCCGGATCGAGATTACGGAGGTTGAGTCGGATAAACCGTATCGGCTGGCCAATATCCGGAAGCTTGAAAACATCACCCAAAGCGGCAAAGAGGTGGAAGCGCTGGTTTCAAACCTGTTAAGCGTTTTCAGTGAATTGGTGCATGGTTCGCCCTATTTACCGGATGAATTGATTCATCTGGTTCGTAATGTGGATGATTCGGCCGATCTGGCCGACATTATTGCGGCCCATCTAAATATGGACCGCTTAAAAAAGCAGACGATCCTGGAGGCGTTGGATATCAAGGAGCGCCTGGAAAAAATCACTCTTTTCCTTAACGAAGATTTGGAAGTCAACAAAATGGGCCAGGCCATTCAAAGCCAGGTTAAAAAAGGCATGGATAAGTCTCAACGCGATTATTATTTGCGCGAACAGCTTAAGGCGATCCAGAACGAGCTGGGCATGGAAAAAGAGGAGACCGGCGACATTCAGGATCTCAAGACCAAATTGGCCGCCAAAGACCTGCCGGAAGCGGTTCGGAAAGTGGCGGACAAGGAGCTTGAAAAACTTTCCAAGATGAATCCGTCGGCTTCGGAATATACCGTGACCAGCATCTACCTGGGTTGGTTGCTGGACCTGCCTTGGTCGGAAAGCACCGCGGACCTGTTGGACATTCCCAAAGCAGAAGAAGTCTTGAACCGTCATCATTACGGCCTGGAGAAGGTCAAGAAAAGAATCCTGGAGTATTTGGCGGTCCGCAAACTGAATCCCCGGCACAAGGGCTCGATCCTTTGCCTGGTGGGGCCGCCCGGCACGGGCAAGACCAGCTTGGGTCGTTCCATTGCCGAAGCCATGGGTCGCAAGTTCGTGCGTATTTCCCTGGGCGGCGTGCATGATGAGGCAGAAATCCGCGGCCATCGCCGCACCTATGTGGGCGCTTTGCCCGGCCGGATCATCCACGGTTTGAAAAAGGCAGGGTCCAATAACCCGGTTTTTATGTTGGATGAAATCGATAAAATCGGTTCGGATTTCCGCGGCGATCCGGCCGACGCGCTTTTGGAGGTGCTGGATCCGGAGCAAAATTTTTCTTTTTCCGATCACTATTTGGAAACGGAATTCGATCTTTCCAAGATTATGTTCATCACCACCGCCAACCGGCTCGATACCATTCCGGGGCCGTTGCAGGACCGCATGGAAGTACTGGAGCTGGCCGGCTATACCGAAGAGGAAAAGGCGCGGATTGCCGAGCAGTTTCTGATTCCGCGACAGCTTCAAGAACACGGCCTGGAAGCGGAGAAAATAAAGTTCAGTCATCCCGCCATCCATAAGATCATCAGTGGGTATACCCGCGAGGCCGGAGTCCGCAATCTGGAGCGGGAGATCGGCGGCATTTGCCGCGGGTTGGCGCGTAAGATCGCTTCGGGCGGCCGGGACATTTTTACGATCAAACCGGGCCGAATTGCCGAGTACCGCGGCGTGCCGCACTTTTCTTTCGACATTGCGGAGCGGACTTCGGTTCCGGGCGTAGCGACCGGCATGGCTTGGACGCCGACCGGCGGCGATATTCTCTTTGTGGAAGCAACTATGATGCCGGGACAAAAATCATTGGTTTTGACCGGTCAACTGGGCGAGGTGATGAAGGAGTCGGCCCAGGCGGCGCTCAGCTATTTACGCTCCAAGGCCAAAACTTTCGGCATTGCCGAAGATTTTTATCAGGACCATGATTTGCATATCCATGTGCCGGCGGGCGGCATTCCCAAAGACGGGCCTTCAGCCGGGGTGACCATGTTGACGGCCCTGGCCTCGCTCCTGACTTGCCGGCCGATCAAATCCGATTTTGCCATGACCGGTGAAGTGACTTTGCGCGGCGATGTCCTGCCGGTGGGCGGGATCAAAGAAAAAGTGCTGGCAGCCAAGCGCAGCGGCATCAAGCATGTGATCTTGCCGGAAAGGAATAGAAAGGACCTGGAAGAGATCCCGGCTAATGTCCGCAAAGGCCTCAGCATCCATTATGTCAAAAAAATGGAAGAAGTGCTGAATATGGCCCTGGACGGGCCGATCGGGCCGTCGTGCAATTAAGGTTTTTTTGATCCTGAAAAACATAGGATCAAACAAACCTCCATTCCGGAAAAGGATTTCCGGAAAAAGTAAAGACAGGTTGATCCATGAATATTTTTTTTCGACAATAAGTTGTCGATAGGCGAACCATAAAAGTATTATTATAACACTAGGGTTACGCCGACGTTTTTTCGGCGGCCCTGGTGT
>RPPU01000614.1 GCA_003819975.1 Desulfobacteraceae bacterium | reverse complement strand
CTTGTCCGATTTCGCTTCGGAAATTCTGTTGCGCTGCGGAACCGAAGAGCAGAAAAAGAAATATCTGTTGCCGGTCGCTCAGGGCAAAATGCTTTCGAGCGGCGGTTTTACCGAACCCGATCACGGCAGCGACATCACTTTAATGAACACCACGGCCGTCAAAAACGGCGATCATTATGTCATCAACGGCGGTAAGACGTTTATCACCAACGGCACCATCAGCGATTATGTGCTGCTGCTGTGCCAGACCGATGACCAGGCCAGACCGAGCTACCGCGGTCAGTCCATTATCCTGGTTGAAAAGGGGACCCCGGGCTTCACGACCGCGGATGTGGGCGAGAAAATGGGCATCAAGATGACTTCCACCGCTGAGCTTTCGTTCAATAATGTTCGGGTGCCGGCGGCCAATCTGATCGGCAAGGAAAACCGCGGCTTTTACCAGGTTTTGGAATTTTTCGATGAAAGTCGGATCGAGATCGCGGCCCAGGCTTTGGGCGTGGCCCAAGGCGCTTTTGATCGGGCCCTGGCTTATGTTAAAGAACGAAATCAGTTCGGGAAAAAACTGGCTGAATTCCAGATCACCCAGCACAAACTGGCGGAAATGGCGACCAAGATCGAAACGGCCCGCTTGCTGATCTATAAAGCAGCCTGGAATTACGACCAGAAGATCATCGATCCCAAACTGACCTCCATGGCCAAATATTATGCCGGTCGGGTGGCGGTGGAAGTGGCGGATGAAGCGATCCAATTGCTGGGCGGCTACGGCTATATGCTGGAGTATGAAGTGGAACGTTTCTACCGCGACGCCAAGATCATGGAAATTTACGAAGGCACGCGCGAGATCCAGAAGAACACGATCGCCAGCGCGCTTTTGGGTAAGCTATAAATGTTTTATTGATCCTGAAAATCCAGGATCAAAAAAACATGAATTCCGGCAAGGATTGCCGGAATAAGCCCGTACGATGATAGTGGGTCAATTATTAACCTTTCATTTATCGACAATTTTTTGTTGATATTTTGGAATAAGAAACCTAAGACACAAAGATTTGTTCGCCTATCTTTTTAACTTCGAGTCTTTGTGCTTTTGTGGTAAAAGAGCTTTTAGACATTAAATGGAATTTGAATTTACAGATAAACAACTAAAAGCCCGCGATCTAGCCCGCATATTCGCCCGGGAGCAAATCAGGCCCCGCCTGGCGGAATTGGAAGCCGATCCGCAGCCGCCCACGGAAATCCTGCGGCAACTCGGCGATCTAAAGCTTTTTGCCGCTTTGGTTCCGGAAGAACAGGGCGGCGCCGGTTTGGATCAGGTCGGCTTTGCCTTGACCTTGATGGAAATCGCAAAGGTTTGGAGTCCACTGGCTAAGGTCTTGCTGACGCAACCCCCGCAACGGGGTCCGGCTCTTTCAGATCAGCCGGGGCAGGGTCGGCCGCCATGGGCGGAACCCGAACAGAGTGTTTGGGTCGCGGCAGCAGCCCTGGCAGTCGGTATCGGCCAAGCCTTGTTTGAAGAACTTAAAAGCTTCACGGCCGGCCAGACTCCATCCGGCAAAGCGTTGTCCGCTTCACAACTTATTCAGTGGAAACTGGCCGATTTGGCCACGGATTTGGAAGCGGCTGAATTGCTGACTTTACGGGCGGCCTGGCTAATGGATCAATCGAAACCTTTTAAAAAAGAAGCGGCCATGGCAAAACAGTATGCGCTAAACATGGTTCTGAAAGCGAGTCGGGATGCGATTCAAATTCAAGCCGGCCACGGCTCGGCCATTCGGAACCCGCTGCTGCGTTTGATCCAAGATTCCGAAAGTTGTCAGCTCTTTAACATTTACGATGAGCCTTTAACAAGTATCATCGCTAAAAACCTTTAATTAGGCTATCTGCTAATTTCAAGGGAGGATCCCCAATGACCCTGACCTACAACCAGAAGATCCTGGAAGAGATCAGCGCAGGGCAGAAGAAATGGCAAGAAGAACTGGATAAGGTTTTTGACGCGCAGCCGGAAAGGCGTAAACGGTTTTCCACTGTTTCCGATAAAGTGATTGAACGCCTTTATTCGCCGGCCGATGTCAAAGACCAGGACTTTATGCGCGACATCGGTTTCCCCGGCCAATATCCTTACACCCGGGGCGTCCAGCCGTCCATGTACCGCGGCCGGCTCTGGACCATGCGCATGTTTGCCGGCCTCGGTTCTGCCAAAGACACCAATCAACGTTTTCACCATCTGGTCCAAGCCGGCCAAACCGGTCTTTCCACCGCTTTTGACATGCCCACTTTGATGGGCTATGACACCGATTCTCCCAAAGCACGCGGTGAGTGCGGCAAATGCGGCGTGGCTATCGACACGCTGCAGGATATGGAAGATCTTTTCGAAGGTTTGCCCATTGATCAGATCACGACTTCCATGACCATTAATCCGCCGGCGGCCGTAATCTGGGGCATGTATATCGCCATGGCGGAGAAGCGCGGCATCAGCCGGCGCATGATCGGCGGAACCATCCAGAACGACATGCTCAAGGAATTCATCGCTCAAAAGACTTTTATGTGCCCTCCGAAACCGTCTTTGCGGGTGATCACCGACACGGTCGAGTTCGGCACCAAAGAGGTCCCGCGCTGGAATACCATCAGCATCAGCGGTTATCATATCCGTGAAGCCGGGTCCACGGCCGTCCAGGAACTGGCCTTCACCCTGGCCGACGGCATTGCCTATACTCAAGCCGCCATCGAGCGCGGGCTGGCTGTCGACGATTTCGCGCCCCGCTTTTCTTTCTTCTTTAATTCGCATCTGGATTTTTTTGAAGAAGTGGCCAAATTCCGGGCCGCCCGCCGCATGTGGGCCAAGATCATGCAGGAGCGGTTTAAGGCCAAAGATCCGCGATCTTTGTGGTTGCGTTTTCATACCCAGACCGCGGGCTGTTCCCTGACCGCCCAGCAGCCGTACAACAACATCATCCGCACCGCCTTGCAAGCCCTGGCCGCGGTGATGGGCGGGACCCAGTCCCTGCACACCAATTCTTTGGATGAAGTGCTGGCCATTCCCACGGAAGAGGCGGCCACGATCGCTTTGCGCACCCAGCAGATCATTGCCGAGGAATCCGGAACCGCCAAT
>RPPU01000613.1 GCA_003819975.1 Desulfobacteraceae bacterium | reverse complement strand
TTGGCGATCAGAATTCCCTTAGAAGCCGGCGCCAGATAATTGACTTTCAAATCGACCGTGGTCATGCCCAACGCTTCGTCGACCTGGGAGTAAACCGCCCAAAAGGCGGCCGCATCCACCAGGCCGGCAAAAACGCCGCCATGCACCACTCCAAAAGGCTGCATGTGCTTTTCCAAAACTTTGGCTTCAATCCGGCATCGGCCCCATTCCAATTCTTTCATTTCCATGGATGTCATGACAAAATAAGAACATGCATTGGCTATTTTGCTCGCGGCCGCCACATAGGCCGGATTCAGTTTGCGCATCGATTCCTCCAAAAAACTTAAGTTCACAGTTCAAGGTTCACGGTTCACGGTTAAAAAAATCTAAATTTTAATCTTAATTTGAAATTGTTCGATAATCTCCAAAAAAGCTTCGGCATTGCCTTTGGCGTCGTCGACCGGATCGTGCGTATGCTCGGTTTTGCGAAGGTGTTTAAAATTCTTGAAAACATCCCGCACCACCCCTTTATAAAAAGACCCCAAATTGGTGGAGCTGTGACCGAAGGGATTAGCGCCCCTGAAATGATGAAAATACCAGTTAATAAACTGCCAGTCAAAGCCGTTATTGTCCGAGATGAACAGGGGTTGACCCTTGGATTTTTCCTTGATCCAGGCCGCGAATTTTTGCATCACTTCCCGGGGGTCTTCAAATTCCAGGGTCTCTTCCCTGCTGAAACCGCTGACCGCCAAAGCTTCCGGTACCCATTTTTCCGAAACCGGCCTGAGCCGGCCGTAAAAAGTATTCCCCAATTCCGGCTCCACCACCACCGCCCCAAAAGCGACCATGGAATAATCGCCCGGAATCGGCCCGTCACTCTCAATATCGACCATGATGTAGCTCATTTGCCCTCCGCTCACTTCAAATTGAAATTATTTTCATACGATAAATTTGATTGATTTTATATCATCTTTAAAATATAAATTTAATGGTATTTTAACGTAAAGGTTCTTAAGCATATGAATGACACACAATCTCCAAACGAATTCACCGTATTGGATTGGGTCGGATGTGTATGGGTAGTTATGTGGATCCTACCTTTTTTCTTTTTAAACTTAATTACTTCTACATTTCGAGAGATGTTTTTCTCTATGGGCTGTGCCTTGCCTGTGCTCACCTCTATCGTCATTCAATCGTGGTTTGGTCCTTTGCTCGGAGTTATATGTACCGGAATTTTTGCCCTACAATGGGTTGATTGGTTTCATAAACGCTTGCTTAGAAGACGATTGATCGTTGTTTTATCTTTTATTATTGCATCAGCTTTCAACGCTGTCTGCGTTAAAGCCTTATACCTTCCTATATTCAAAATGGCATCCGTTATGGGCGGAAATTGAACACGGTTAACTACTTTTTCTCGAAAAACCGGGTATGCGCGCGCACGTAATCCCCGATGCGGGTCATGCGCGCCGTCTCCTCCGCATTAAGCGGTCCATGTTCCAGGGTATATAGCGCTTCTTTCATCTGCGCCTCATTCTTGAGTCCGCAAACGCATACATCCACCCGCGGGTTGGTAAGCACAAACCGGTAGCAGTCCGCGGCTGTGGGTGTTTTCTCGCCCACCGGCGTTAGCTTGGGATCCAATAATTTGCCCCAGCGCGTAGCCGTGTAGGTGACCATGCCGGGTCTGTTCTCCGCCGGCAACAAATCGAAAATTTCCTTTTTCCACAAAAGCCTGCATCAGCCAAGTTGAGCGGGAATAACTGTACGATGTCGTTGCCCTAAGCGCCTAGGCGTCGTCCAGGGCCCTACCAGGAAAACGAGACCCCAAAGGGCAGCAATATTCTCGCGCCAAGACGCTAAGGCGCAAAGATTAAAATAAAAATTAGTATTTTATTGAGGTTTTCTTGGCGCCTTGGCGTCTTTGCGCGAAAACATGTCTTGGGTTTATCGACAATCTTTTGTCGATATTTTGGAATAAGAAACCTAAGCATTGTATCAAAAAAACATGACCATCACCCCCACCATGACCGCAGAGAGCCCGAAAATCAACAGGATCAAGCCTAAAAAAGCCGCCAATCCCTTAAGCGGCGGTCCGGCCGGCTGGAACCGGCCGACGTCCGCTCTCGGCGGATCGAATTTTCGCCATAGAAAAAACCCGACCAAGGCCAAAATCGACCCGCCTGCCATAAAACCTATGCCAAGAAGCATCTCATGAACCCCCGAAATCGATTGTCTTGTTTTTTGATACGCATTTATAAAACGAATCCGATCATAACCGTTTTTTCCAAAATGAGTCAACCCGGGAATGAAAAAGCTCCCGGGTTTGTTCCCGGGAGCTTAATTTTTTCGATTCAGAAGTGATTTTTGCCGCATCAACGCAGCTTGAAACGCTGAATTTTACCGGTACTGCTCTTGGGCAGCTGATCGACGAATTCGATCCAGCGCGGATATTTGTATTTGGCGAGTTTCTCCAAAACCCACTTTTTGAGTTCTTCCTTGAGTTCTTCGGTTTTGGCCCGGCCTTCCCGCAGCACCACGAACGCCTTGGGCTTGGTCAGGCCTTTTTCGTCCGCGTGCCCGACCACGGCGCATTCCAGCACGGCCGAATGTTGGGTCAGACAGTTCTCCACCTCGACCGGAGAAACCCAGATGCCGCCGACCTTAAGCATATCGTCTCCGCGGCCCGCGCACCAATAATAACCCTCTTTGTCGACATAATACTTGTCGCCCGTGTTCACCCATTGGCCCTGCATGGTGGAACGGCTCTTGTCGCGCTTGCGCCAGTACTGCTGGGCCGCGCTGTCGCCCTTGACCAAAAGAGTGCCCAATTCGCCCTGGGGCACTTCCAGGCCGTCGTCGTCCACGATCTTGAGCTCATAACCCGGCACGGCTTTACCGGTGGAACCGGGCCGGATATCGCCGGGACGGTTGGAGAGAAAGATGTGCAACATTTCCGTTGACCCGATGCCGTCGATGATCTCGATACCGAATCTTTTTTTCCAACGTTGGAAAATTTCGGGCGGCAAAGCCTCGCCGGCCGACACGCAAATCCGCACCGATGAAAACTCATGCCGACCGTTGGGGTTGGCAATCGCGCCCTGCTCCTTGTCCTGTTTTTCTTTGTACTCCAACATCTGG
>RPPU01000612.1 GCA_003819975.1 Desulfobacteraceae bacterium | reverse complement strand
TCGGATGCCGGCTCAGCCATTGGTCCGCCCAACCGCCCAGTCTGGCTAAAAAAGGCGCCAGGAAAACTTCCGCCACCACCATGGCGGAAACCGGATGACCCGGCAAACCGATAACCGCTTTGGAATGGATCCGGGCGACAATGGTCGGTTTACCCGGGCTGATGGCAATACCGTGCACCAGAACTTCCGCCTCTTGAAAAGATTCCATAACCTGCAAGGTCAAATCCCGGGTACCAATGGAACTGCCGCCTGAAATCCAGACCATATCGGCCTTAGCCAAACCTTCCGCGATCCGGGTTTGCAGAGCTCCAAAATGATCGGGACAGAGACCGAGTTTTAGAGGGATTGCTCCGCATTGCTCGCAAAAACCGGCCAAAGCATAAGTGTTGATATCCCGGATCTGACCCGGCTTTGGCTTTTGATTCAAGGGAATGACTTCATCGCCGGTTGAGATAATCGCCACTTTCGGTTTGGCATAAACCCTGATTTTTTCAAAACCCAAGCCGGCCAGCAAACCTAAATCCTGAGGCCGCAGATGATTGCCTTTTTTCAAAATCCGGGCGCCTTTGTGCACGTCATCATCCGTCGCCACCACATGTTCCTGAGGCGAAACCGCCCGCAAGACCTCAATGGTTTTTTCATCCAGATCATGAGTGTATTCCACCATGACAATGGCGTCCGCGCCCTGAGGCAACATGCCTCCGGTGGCGATCTTGATTGCCTGGCCTTTATGGACTTCAACCGCGGGCGCCTGGCCCATCATGGTTTCGCCGGCCACCTCCAGCATGGCCGGCATATTTTCCGAAGCGCCAAACGTATCTTTGGCCTTGACCGCATAACCGTCCCGGGCTGAACGCGCAAAGCCCGGCAGGTCTTCCGAAGCAACCAAATCCTGACTTAAAACGCGACCTTGCGCTTGATCTAAAAAAATATCTTCATCCGCGACCGGACCAAATCGTTTTAAGGCTTCAAAAACCTCAATACTTGATTTTACTTTTAAAAACAATAGGTTACCATTTAAGCATTAAATGAATTTTTTTTATTTGCTTTAATTCACATATATCCTAAAAGATATAGGCGCGCAATACAAATAGCAAAGGCGGTTCGGCTCAATTAGGAGTGGAACCCAAAACAGGATTTAGATTTTTAAACACCTATTCAGATTAAAATAGGTTATTTGGTTCACGGTTCAGGGTTCACGGTTAAAGATTATAATAGATCTATCGGTTTACCATTAATAGCGATTGTTTGTTGAAGGCGAAATCAAAGGTAAACACTATTTTGAAATGATTCATCTTTGTGAACCGTGAACCCTGAACGGTGAACCCCGGAGATTTTTGATATGAGCAAATTATTGCTTCTCGACATTGGCGCCGGCACCTTGGACCTGCTCTGCTATGACACCGCCTCCCACACTTATTATAAAGCAGTGGCCAAATCGCCTATTCTGCAAATAGCGGAAAAAGCAACCCGATTATCCGGCAAGCTGTTGGTGACCGGTTGCGAAATGGGCGGTGGCGCTTTAGCCGGAATTCTGCGACAAAAAGCCGAAGAACAAGAAGTCATAATAACCCGTTCCGCGGCCGCGACCCTGCACAATCGCATGGAAAAAGTGAGCGCGCTCGGTATTAAAATTATAGAAGACTCGGAAGCGGCCGGACTGCTCGCAACCGGGACCTATCAGCACCTGCAAACCGCGGATCTCAACCTGGAGCAGATAAAAAATTTGGTACTCGGCTTGGGAATTCCTTTTGAATTCGACCTGATCGCCGTCTGCGCCCAAGACCACGGCTTGGCGCCGGCCGGTCGTTCCCATCTCGATTTTCGCCACGATCTTTTCAAACAAGCCTTGGATCGGAACCCGTTTCCCGACGCTCTGCTCTATGCGGCGGATGAGATTCCCGCTCCCTTTAGCCGTTTACGCGCCATCGCCCAAAGCGCCCGCCTGATCCCGGCCAAAGAGATTTTTGTCATGGACAGCGGCATGGCCGCCATTTTGGGGGCGACCCTGGACCCGATCGCCCGGACCAAAAAAAACCGCATGGTCCTGGACATCGCCACCTCGCATACCCTGGGAGCGGTTCTGGAGCAAAAAGAACTGCTCGGATTTTTTGAATACCACACCCGCGACATGACTCTGGAGCGCTTGCAAAAACTTCTTCCGGATCTGGCGGACGGAAAAATAACTCATGAACGAATTTTAGCCGAGGGCGGGCACGGCGCCTATCTCCGCAAATCCCTTGGCTTCGATGCCGTGCAAGCGATCGTCGCCACCGGCCCCAAACGCGCTCTGCTGCACCGCTCGCGCCTGACCCTTGTCTGGGGCGCGCCCCTGGGCGACAATATGATGACCGGCACGACCGGCCTGCTCGAAGCGGTTCGCCGGCGTAAAGGATGGCCGGAAATGGATTTTTTCTGATTGGTTTTTGCCTTCCGTCCTCACAACGGAAGGCAAAAAAGAAAATAAATCTCTGTGAACTCTGTGCCTCTGTGGTGAAATAATATGACTGAAACCCTTATGTTCCTTGGCACCGGCAGCGATGTCGGCAAATCCATCGCCGTTACCGCCTTTTGCCGTATTTTCAAACGCAAAGGCTTCAATGTCGCGCCTTTTAAAGCCCAGAACATGTCCAACAACTCCTATGTGACCTGCGAAGGCGGTGAAATCGGCCGGGCCCAGGCGGTCCAAGCCGAGGCATCCGGACTGCTGCCCAGTGTGCACATGAATCCGATTTTGCTGAAACCCTCTTCGCAGCGTGGTTCTCAAATCGTACTGCATGGCAAAGTTTGGGGGCAAACCGGCGCAACGGATTACCGGCAACTCAAACCCCGCCTGCGCCGGGCCGTCCGGGAATCGTTTCACGCTCTTGAAGGCCAATATGATTTTATTCTGCTCGAAGGCGCCGGCAGCTGTTGCGAAATGAATCTGAAACAGAATGATCTCGTGAATCTCAGCCTGGCCAAAACCCTCTCCGCCCCCTGTATTCTGGTGGCCGACATCGACCGCGGCGGGGTCTTTGCCCAATTGATCGGCACTTATCAGTTGATGACTCCCCGGGAACGCGACCTCACCATCGGTTTTATCATTAATAAATTCCGCGGCGACCCCCTTCTGTTTCAG
>RPPU01000611.1 GCA_003819975.1 Desulfobacteraceae bacterium | reverse complement strand
GGGCCCGGCCGGTCTGGAATGCGCTTACACCGCGGCCCAACGCGGCCATGAAGTTCATGTTTACGAAAAACGCGATCAAATCGGCGGAACCTTGCTGGAAGCCAGGAAATCGCCTTACGGCGACGAAGAGCTTTTCTCCTGTATCGATTATCAAAAAGTGCAGTGTGAAAAAGCCGGCGTGAAAATCCATTTGGGCAAGGAAGTGACTGCGGACATGATCAAGGACGAGTTGCCCGACAGTGTGGTGCTCGCCATGGGCCCGGTTTACGCCAAAGGCACGGCGCCCGGTTTCGACGGCAAGAATGTGGTCAATATTCTGGATGTCATGCGCGGTGAAGCCAAATTGGGTGAAAACGTGGTGGTCTGGGGCAATCGCAAACCGGGCATCGGCGCGGCCTTGATGTTGGCCAAGCAGGGCAAGAAAGTAACCCTGGTAGGCAAGGAAAAGAGCGCCGGATTCGATATCAACCCTTCTTTTAAATGGCGGTATATGATCTTTCTGCGGCAGAACAATGTCCAAGCTTACAACGACTGCGACATCGAAGAGATCAAGGAAGGCGAGATTATGGTCAAGACCTATGACGGGTATCGCTTCCCGGTCAAGTGCGACACGGTGGTGGTGAGCGAGAGAAGACCCAACGATCAGTTGAAAAACGTCGTCCAGGGAGAAGGAATTGAACTTTTTGTCATTGGGGATGCCTTAATGCCCCGCAATTTGTCCAGCGCGGTGCATGATGGTTTCCACATCGGCACCCGGATATAGAGAGGAGGGTAAGAAAATGGCTTTTGATGCAGAAAAAGAAATAACCAAATTATGGAATAATTTACACGGCGCCCAGAAGGAAATCGGACGGGCCTTTTACCGTTGGCGGCAGACGGCCCTGTTTTTTGCCGGAGACAAAGTAAAGCCTTTGGATGTCGGTTTAAAAGCGGCCGAAATTATCGGTATGGAACTGGGTAAGGCCTCTTTGCCCCGGCTGAACTGGTTGAAGGGTGAGGAAGTCTGGTTGCGCAGTCTGGCCGGCGGAATCGCCGCCAATTGGATCACCCAAGGCGCCGTGGTCCGGGTGGATAAAGGCGAAAAACCTTTTGAAATGATGATCAAATGGGAACGGTGTCCCTGGCCTTCTTATGCCAAAGACTACGGTGTTCCCATGGAAGAAGATCTTTTATGTTGCGACAAGATGTTGCAGACGCTTTTGATCGATGTAAATACGTTTTTTAATGTGAATTACAAGATTGAAACCTTGAAATCGATTCCCAAAGGACAAGGCGTTTGCTTACGGCGTTTATATAAAGCTTGATGTTTTTTCGATCCTGAAAAGCGCAGGATCGAAAAAACATGAATTCCGGCCAACCGGAACAGGAGTTCCAGTGTACCGGAACAGGAGTTCCAGTGTACCGGAACAGGAGTTCCAGCGAGAGCGCCGGAATAAGTCCGTACGATCATCAGGTGGTGATTAGTAACATTTTCATTATCGACAACGTCGATATGTGGACTATAAATTCCAAATATGGAGGAGAAAAATGGCTGCTCAAATCGATCTTAAAAAATGTACGATGTGCGGCGGAGTGGTCCAGCCGATCTGTGTGGAGATTTGCCCGGATGCCGCTCTGCGGGTTCAGGATAATCGGGTGGTGGTCACGGAATTTTTGTGTGAAGACTGCAATGAATGCGGCGTGCTCTGCCCGGACAAGGCGATTAAAGTCACCGTGGATCAGGTGACATTTTAAATGTTTTTTGATCCCGAAAAGCATGGATCAAAAAACATCAAGTTCCGGCCAAAACCGCCGGAACAGAACTCCGATTGATTCTAAGTGAATGAACAATATCTTTTCAATTATCGGCAATAAATTGTCGATATTGTAGAACTAAGAACCATCATAAACATATACGTTTTTTTGGTGTTTCGTTTTTTGAAACGACAAAAAAACGTTAAGGAGGGAAGATGAAAGTCAATAAAGTGGATCATATCTGTATTGCGGTCAAAAATCTGGAACAGGCCCGGAAAATTTGGGAACCGATTTTAGGCAAGTCCAAACCGGATGACGCTTATATCGATGAGCCGGAAAAGATCAATGTAGCCCGTTATTGGGTGGGCGAAATCGGCTTTGAATTGATGGAATCGACCACGCCGGACGGCGATGTGGCCAAGTATATCGCCAACAATGGCGAAGGCGTCATGATCATCAGTTTTAACGTGGACAATACCCGCAAGGCGGTGGATGAATTGAAAGGCAAAGATTATCCTTTTATTCCCGATAAAACCGGCGAAGTGGTCCGGCCGTTCCGGGATTGCGAATTCGCGTTTATCCATCCCAAAAAAGTCAATAATGTATTGTTGGAAGTGATTGACTATAAATGGGACGAATTTAAGAAAAAAAAGTAATCCTTCGCAATAATTTTTGACTTTGCATGAGTCTTTATTGATGGATAGAGCAGGTCATTCCGGCGGAAGCCGGAATCCATCTTTTTGAAATTCATTCCATCAAACAAACTTTTTATACAAGTAGGGGCAGGTTTTAACCCGGCCCTACAACGATCAAGAGAGATTAACGAAGCTTATATCAAGGTAAAGTAATATGGGAAAACCGCTCAGAGGCATAGAAGTTTTCATGGTTTATGTGGATCAGGAGCTTTGTTGCGGGTGCCGGGAATGCGTCCGGTTCTGTTCCGTTGATGTGTTCGATTTTGACACTCAAGCCATTCCGGCCCGGCCGCAGAATTGTTTGGGCTGCCGAACCTGTGAAGCGGTTTGTGAATCCAAAGCGGTGATTATTACGGAGATTTAGGAAAAGTAAAAAGTTCCAAGTTCACGGTTCACAGAAACGGATGATGAGGAACATCATCCGGGGTTCACGGTTGCAAATCTTAACCCTCGAACCCTTGACCCCTTGACTCCTTGGACCCTTTTGCACTCTGCGCGAGAATTTTTGCTGTTTTTGGACTAAGAATGCTTTATCGAAATTGAGTATCATTACTAGAGGTTTTTTATGAACGATGCCATTTTAATTGTCGGCGCCGGCGTAGCCGGGATCAATTGCGCTTTAAATGCAGCCAAATACGGGACCAAAGTCTATCTGACCGATGACACGCCCAGTATCGGGGGGCTCATGGCCCG
>RPPU01000610.1 GCA_003819975.1 Desulfobacteraceae bacterium | reverse complement strand
TGCCATAATCGACCCCATTGAGAATTCCTTTAAGATTCGAGCGGATATGACGCAACAGGCCGTCCAGACGCTGGCCGAATTCCGGGGTCTGGATCTCTGCGGCATAGGAGGGGCTCACGGTGTTGACGAACCCGCTATAAACTATACCGGATTTGAGCAGGTTGAGCTTGCCCCAGAATTCGAGACCTTGAAAATTGAAATATTCCTCGGGCCGCAGACCTGTTATGAGCAGTTTTTCCGGATCAAACAGGCCTTGGTAACCGAGGTTGTGGACGGTGAACAAGACATTGCTTTGGGAAAGAAAAGGGTTAGTTCGATAAGGACCGCGCAGAAGCGCCGGCACCAACCCGGTTTGCCAGTCATGACAGTGAATGATGTCGGGCTTGAAATCAACAGCTTCGCAGAGTTTTAAAGCAGCGTGGCTGAAAAAACTGAAGCGTTCCAGATTGTCGTAATAATCGCCCTCTTCAGTGCCGTAAAGATTGGGCCGGTCATAAAGGTCTTCGCGTTCGATCAGATAGACCGGAACCCGGTTTTCTAAACGGGTTTCCCTGATTTGTGCGGTCAGAAGGTTTTTACCCATGGGCGCTTGGAGTTTTTCAGACCGCAGATCGGTCTGAAAGCCGTTCTGTCGCACGCATTGATAATAGGGTAAGGCGATGCGCACATCCAAATCGAGCTTGTGCAAGGCCAAGGGCAGGGCCCGGGCCACGTCGGCCAGTCCGCCGGTCCGAGCAAAGGGAGCCACTTCTGATGCCAGAAAAAGGAGTTTCAATTGATTGGGCATGTCTGTATCATAACCTAATTTTTCGGAGAAATCAAAGGGATATTCAATTGCTGATTCATAACAAGCAAAACCTCTTTAAAAATAAATAGCTTTGACCGCTGTCCGATGGTATGATATATAATACTATATGAAAATTGTTATAGATACCAATGTGGTGTTTGCAGCTTTAAAATCCCAACGGGGCGCTTCATTTAAACTGATTTCCCTTCTTTCGAGTGAAAGGTTTTCCATAGCCATTTCCGTTCCGCTGGTTATTGAATATGAGGCTATATTAAAACGGGGAAGGCTTTCAACGGCCATTACCGAGAAGGATATTGCCGATTTTATCGATTTTTTCTGTTATATCGGCGATCAGCAGGAAATATTTTTTCTCTGGCGTCCTTTTTTACCCGATTCCGGCGATGACCATATTTTGGAAGTTGCGGTGGCGAGTAATTGCGATGCAATTGTAACATATAACAAGCGTCATTTTAAAAACGTGGAAAAATTCGGCATTAGGGTTCTTGATCCAAAAGAATTCCTTATCGAGTTAGGAGTCATATTATGAGTACATTAAGTTTGCGTATTCCGAAGTCTCTGCACGAACAAATCAGGCAGTTGGCCAAACAAGAGGGGATTTCGATCAATCAGTTTTTAGCTTCGGCTGCCGCTGAAAAAATGTCCGCGCTTTTGGCTGAAGAATATATTCAGGCCCGGGCGAAAAGGGCCAGTTTAAAGAAATTTCAAAACGTGCTTAAGAAGGTTCCTGATGCGGAGCCGGAAGATTATGATCGGGTATAGATGTTTTTGAAAAACCATGAGACCAG
Source organism: Desulfobacteraceae bacterium (assembly GCA_003819975.1). The sequence continues at coordinate 1,535 of RPPU01000610.1, read as the reverse complement.
AAAGCAAGGCTGGAATTATTTGGATGAATTTATTGGTGTTCCTTACCCGAAAGAACCGTGCTTTTTACGTTTGATAGCCTTTTATAGGAATGAGGACAAATGAACATCATGGGGTAAGTGCATTTAACCATTTTCTGTGCCTGACCGGTGTTCCGCACATCAGAGGAGGCAGAGTCTTTCGACTCGTGGCTCAAGTCGTTCCTCGCAATGAAGAGAGGAGACCGAACCAAATCCTGAACCGTACCGTTGACCCTGCCGGGTCAACGTCCGATTAGGGTCACCGTTACTTATTATATGAAAATTTATAAATCCTACTTTCTGCTTATAATAGTTTGTCTTGCATTTATTGTAAGCGCTACTTGTCAAGCAAATGAGATTGAAAAGAAGTTTATTGAAGCCGGACTTGTTAATATCCATGTCATCGATGAGTCGATAAAAGTTGATCTCGTTAACTCGGATCCCGGCAAAAATTATTTTCGAGAAAATTATTATGACGGACTTCATAAGGCTTATCTCCGCAGGGAAGTCGCCCAAAAATTATCATTGGCTCAAAAACATCTAAAATCCGAATTCCCGGAATATTCAATATTGATTATGGATGCAGCTCGTCCAAGAGCCGTTTCGAAACTCATGTTTGAAAAAATGAAAGGAACTAAATTCGAAAAATATGTTGCCAATCCTAAAAATGGATCCATGCATAATTACGGAATCGCTGTTGATGTATCGATCGTTGACGCTAATGGACAAGAAATCGATATGGGATTTACGCCTTTTTACAAGAGCGATCTATCCATTTACTGGGGCTTCGCAAAACTTAAAATGCTCGATCTCAGTAAAGCACAAAAGAAAAACCGGAAACTCTTATCAGATGTAATGAAAAAAGCTGGTTTTATTCCCTTAAGCTATGAATGGTGGCATTTCGACGGGATGCCGAAGGATGAAGCCCGAAAAAAGTATCAAATAATCGAATAATTGATAATGCGTTCTCTGGGGGCAAACCAGGCTAACATATTGCATAATAAGCGTAATCGTTATTTGGAAAATTTGCACGATTTAATGATAAGGAGTAAAGTCTACTCATGCGTAGATTGAAGAGAATGCAATTCTGGGGAGAAGACGAAAAGGATGATAGTTTAGTCGTGGAAATCCTTGAGGGGAAAAAGACCGCGACAGTCTGTAGGGCAGATGAATATTATGAAGCGGAGGGAGAATTCGATGATGGGGGCTGGGAGGTCGGCGATCTGGTCGAAGTCTACGACCTGCAAAAACGACTGCGTTGTCGAATTCGGATAACTGAAGTTTACCCGGTGACATTCGGTAATATTCCCGAGAAACTCTGGAAAGGCGAGGCTTGCCGGAGCGTAGAGCATTTTCAAGATGCACATCGATACTGTTGGCCGCAATACAATTTGGACGATCATTTTATGCTTATGGCGACCCATTTTATATTAGAGGAAGTAATCAAGTAATCCCGGTCGAATGAGCTTTCGGCTGTGAGTCTTTGATATTTGCGTCTTGGGTGAAGTAGTAAGTAC
>RPPU01000609.1 GCA_003819975.1 Desulfobacteraceae bacterium | reverse complement strand
GGCCGTGGCGCCGGCGGCAACGAAACGACATCCGCATGATCCATGGAGAGCGCCGATCAACTTTTCCATTGTCCGGAACGAAAACACAACAGGCAGTTTGTAGGGTTAGAAGGAGACGCCGGAACATCTTCGTTTTTGATTTTGACGAACGAAAATCCCCAAAACAAATGATGAAACAATCCGTATTTCGCGGGATCGTGGATGACGATATCGGACACTTCTTGCCCCTCCAGGAAACGAATGATCGCCGGTATGGAATGCTTGGTCGGCGCGCCGGCCGATGAGAGAAAGGCCGCGAGCGGCTCGTTTTTCGCGCGGCCTTGAAGCAGACGCATTGTTTTTTTGACGATCTCCTTAAAGGGGATTTCACCGCGGATCCAGTTCCTCATGTTTCGGCTGAGTTTTTCAAGATAGGGATGCCGGAAAGAGCGGTTCGTCTCGACGATGGCGACTCCCCGGGGTTTCAAGACGCGGTATATTTCCGTCAGTGCTTTTTGCCAATCGGCCACGCACTGAATGACGCCAAAAGAAAATATGAGATCAAAAGTATTCTCTTTAAAGGGCAGGGCGTAAACATCGGCCTGATAAAACGGAAGATCGGGATTTTTTTTTCGGGCCGCCCGTACCAGGCTTTCGGCGTAATCGATACCGCAGACCTCGAATCCGTTTTCAGCAAGTATTTGGATGTAATAACCTTCATTGCAGCCGACATCCAGAACCAAGGGCCGCGCGGCCGCGGCCGTGGTTTTTTTGCGCAATGATTCCCGGATCAAATGGCGGATGAACTTTTCCCGCAGCTCAAAGGAATGCTTTGTTTCGTAAGAGGCTTTTTGATAAATCGGCACGTCTTTTTTGCCTAATTCTTCAAACCGAAGTTTCCAATCCTTGTCGAACTCGTTTTGGCATGCTTGATCCACATGGGAATGGCCGTGTTTTTGATGTTCCATTTCGGTAGGGTGCTCCTATTCAAAGAAAGTATAGCCGCTGACGGGGCGCTGAACCCCGCAAGCCGTGAAACAGACACCGACGACGGATTTCGGTTCGAACCTTAAATTTAAAGCGTTTTCCGGCCGATTGTCAAGATCATTATCGATAAGGAAAAGCCTTTCGCGCGCAGAATCCATATGTATGAATTGCATGAAATCGATCCGCAACAAGCGCTAAAATGGGATGAACTCGTTTATTCTTTTCCGAACCATACGGTTTTTCATACCCGGAAATGGCTGAGCCTTTTGGAAAAAAATCAATCCCTGACCGTCACCAAGATCGCGCTTTATCACCAGGGGCATTTGGTCGGGCTTTTACCGTTAAGCCTTAAGAAAATCCTGTTAATGACAATTGCGGCTTCTCCGTTCGTGGTTGAAGACACTCCTTATATGGGCATCCTGACCGAACGGGTTCATTTTTCAGGGTTTTTAAAGGCCTTAACCCCTTTTTTAAAAGAAAACAAGATTCATTATTTTAGAATGATATCGAATTGCTTCTATGAAGCCGGTCCGGATGACAATGCGTTTCAATGGATTCCCAAATACACCCATATCCTCGACCTGACTAAAAGTAACCGAGGCCTTTGGGATCAATTGCAAAGCCGTTGCCGAACCGCCATCCGCAAGGCCGAAAAGTCCGGAGTGGAAATTCAGGAAATGGGAGGGCGCCATGAGATTGAAGACTATTATGCCATGATCGCCCAAACCTACGGGAATCAGAGAAAACCTTGTCCCAATCCCAAAGGCTTGTATTACGACTTATGGGATGCTTATGACCGGAATCAAGTCGTTTTTTTGCATGCTAAATTCAAGGATGAAACGATTGCCGGAATGATCCTGCTGATCGACGGCAAACAGGCCTACTATATCAACGGCGCTTCGAAAAATGAGTATAAGCCCTTATCGGCCAGTAATCTGCTCCTTTGGCGGGCCATAACAACGGCTAAAGAAAAAGACGCCGAAATCTTCGATTTTGTGGGTTCCGATATTCCGCGGCTGGCTAAATTCAAGGAGAGCTTCGGCGGAACGCTTAGCCGCCATACCTGTCTTGAAAAAGCAAGTTCCAGGCGGATTTATCTTTTGCGGAACCAGTATCCCAAGTACAAGCAAGTCGTGGGTCGCTTGATGCGGGGGCTTGCTTGAAATCCGCTGAAAATGGATTCGGCGATTGGTCGGATATGAACGGCTCCGAACCGGAACTAACGGTCCGGGAAATAGATGCCTCCCAAAGAGAGTATTGGGACCGGGAAGTCGCCCAATTTGAGAATGTGCATCCGTTGAATGCTTTCGGCTGGGGGCAGGTCCGGGCCGTGGATGGATGGTCGCCCGCTTATTATATGGCCAAGCGCGGCCAGACGGTCACGGGCGCAATCATGGTCTTGACCAAGCAAATCCCATTCTGCGGCCTTTCCATTATGTATGCGCCGCGCGGTCCGGTGTTTCGCCCCTCGGATCGACAAACCTTGAAGGTTTTGCTGGATCGGATCCGGACCGAAGCCCGTAAAAATCGGGCGATCTTTTTCCGGATCGACCCGCACCTCAGGGAAGGCGAGATCCCGGAACGGGCCGACCCGTTCGTTCAAGCCGGTCTGCTTCACCTGAAACACCGCTGGAGTTACTGGAATACGCCCCGGGATGTTTACCGCATCGATCTCACCCAAGCGCGCAATGAAGAAGAACTATTCCTCTTGCTGAACAACGACGCCCGCCGTTGCGTACGCAAATCGAGGAAAGACGGATTGGTGATCCGGGCGGCCGAATCTCTTGACGAGCTCAAAGAATTTTACGCCGTTTACAGCGAATTCACGATTAAAAAAGGTTTTATGTCGCGGGGTTTTCTTTATCAAAGGGCGCTTTGGGACGAATTTATTTCCCGGGGCCGGGGCCGGTTGTTTCTGGCGGTTTGTGAGGGAAAAATCATCGGCGGGATCATCAATTTAATGTTCGGCCGGAAATGCCTGGACATGCACATGGGAACCCCTTACCAATACCGGAAGCTGCAAAGCCCTTATGCTTATGTATGGGAAAGTATCAAATGGGCCAAGGAGAACGGATGCTTCTGGTACAGTTTCCGGGGAGTGGGCGCCACGCCTTCCCAGGAATTTTTTAAAAGAAAATTTTCACCGGAGGTTATTGCCTTGGCCGG
>RPPU01000608.1 GCA_003819975.1 Desulfobacteraceae bacterium | reverse complement strand
GCGGTCCGGGTTGACAGATAGAGTGGACCTTTTCGAATTAAAAACCGTATCGGTTTAAAGGCGGGGGATAATGATTCCGTCCCGGATCATTTGTTATACATTAATGGATCAATACCATATGCCGGAGCATATCAAGGCGCATTCCCTGATGGTCGAAAAGATCGCCGTATTGATCGGTCAAGGCTTGATCCGGGCCGGTATTTCGGTCTCGCTTGAAAAGGTCATGGCCGGTGCGTTGCTGCATGATATCGCCAAAAGCCTTTGTTTCAATTCAACCGCAGATCACGCGGCTAAAGGAGCGGAAATTTGCCGGGCCTATCATTTTGACGAGATCAGTATGTGTGTGGAAAAGCATATCAATCTCGGCGGCCATGATTTAAGCGGGGCCATAAAGGAAGAGGAAATCGTTTATTACGCCGATAAACGGGTCAATCATGATATCATCGTCAGCCTGGAAGAGAGAATGAACTATCTTTTCGAGCGCTATGCCAAAAAGAATCCGGAATTGGAGAGATTGATCCAGGCCAATTTTAAACTGTGCCGGGACGTGGAAGATAAGTTGTTTGCCCATCTGCCGTTTATTCCCGAAGAAGTGGCGTTGCAGTTGGGGATGGAGGAGATCGTTTAGAAGAGAGAATTGAGAAACCAGAATCCAGTAGTCAGAATCCAGTAGTCAGAATAAAGAAACAGGGCACTATATTCCAGGTTTTAGATTCTGATTCCCGGATTATATCCCTTCAATGTTTATGAGGTTCCTGTATTCCGACTTGTCGAAAACTTGTTCGGCGGGCAGGTCGCAGATAAATTTTCCAAATTCTGAATTCTGTCTACTATAGACATATTTAATGGTTTTTAGCGCAGTAATGCAAATAAATTTTTAAATATTTAAACGTATAGGGGGTGGTGAGTGAGTCATTTGTTCGAATTGTTTTATAAAACCGCGGATTTTTTTTTGCATTTGGACCGCTATCTCGGCGCGATCATCGGCGAATACGGCATGTGGACCTATTTGATTTTGTTTCTGGTCGTGTTTTGCGAAACCGGCCTGGTGGTGACGCCCCTTTTGCCGGGGGATTCCCTGCTTTTTGCGGCCGGTACGTTTTGTTCTTTGGGCGCCATTCGGGTCGATTTGATGATTTTGCTTCTGTGCATCGCCGCCGTTGCCGGCGACACGGTCAACTACTGGGTCGGACATAAGGTCGGGCCGAAAGTTTTTAAACGGGAAGATTCCCGGTTTTTCAAGAAGAAATATTTGGAGCGGACCCATGCATTTTATGAGAAGCACGGCGGCAAAACCATCATCATTGCCCGGTTCATGCCGATTATCCGGACCTTCGCGCCTTTTGTGGCCGGGATCGGCGCCATGTCCTACCCGAAATTCATCGCCTACAATATTATCGGCGGGATCGCCTGGGTCCTAACCTTTGTTTTAGCCGGTTTTTATTTCGGCAATATCCCTTTTATCAAAAACAATTTCAGCCTAGTCATCCTGGCGATTATTTTCCTTTCGATTCTGCCCGGGATCGTCGAATTCATCCGGGCTAAGCGAAAAAGTTGAAACGGGTCGGAAAAGGTTTAAGAAAAGTATTTAATTGCCGACAACAGCCGGATAACCACGGACAGAACCATATTTTTTATGCGCGATCGAGGGAAAGCAAAAATAGACCGCCAGGCTTCTTTATGAGAAAACCGCTTATTGCAGATAAGGGTTGTATTGTTTTTCACGCCCGATATCGGTGAATTCGCCGTGCCCGGGGAAAACCAGAGTGGTTTCGGGCAAAACCAATAGTTTGGTTTTGACATTCCCGATCAACTCCCGGGTCTTTTTTTGTTCTTCCGCCTCGGAAGCGCCCCAAACCCGGCCGATGCCTCCATGAAACAAGGTGTCGCCGCTGAAAAGCCGGCCATTGATCAGAAAGCAAACACTGCCGCGGCTGTGCCCCGGAACGGCGATGATTTGAATTTTAAAACCGGCATCCAAATATTCCTCGGTCGAAAAATATTTCCCCGGTTTATTAATCGCGTTTTCTTCCCTGAAAAACTCCGCATCGGCCTGATGGGTCGCGATGGGAGCCTGATAGAGGCGACTATAGTACTGATTGGCAAAGGTGTGGTCGAAATGGCCGTGGGTATTCAAGATCCACCTGATTTTCAGTTTGCGGGATTCGATAAAGGTTTCCATTTTTTTGCTTTTTGATCCGGGATCGATGATGACGGCATTTTTAGAGGCGGCATCAAAAACCAGATATATGTTCTCTTTAAAAGTATCGGGTTTTATTCCGACCGTGACAATATAACGCCGAACCCCGTCCATTAGTTCGTTTTCCCGGTCCGCATCGGGGATGGAACAGGAAGCAAGCATCAAAGTAAACCCAAATAAAATCAAGCAGTGAAATTTATTCAATATGGTTTTTTTCATCATGAAGTCTTTGGGACTCCGTGTCCTTGCCGCGCCTGCGGAGGGATTCAAAATTTTGAACTCCTAAAGGTTTATAACTCCTTGAACCCCCAATAGGGAAAATCCAGGGCATATTCGGCTACTTGGCCGGGGCTGCTTTCGCGGCTGGCCACCAGCCAGAGGGTGCTTTTGCGCTCCGTGCGCGAGATCGGGTCGAGCGGGTCCCAATTGGGCTGCAGGATCATGGCGTTGTCGGCGCTGTATTCGATGTCGCCCGATTCCTTGAAGGCGGCCAAATCCGGTTCCTTGCTGTATTTGCCGGCCTCTCCGCGCGACAATTCGGAAACCACCAAAAAAGCGACGTTCTGCTCGTCGCGGATCGATTCCATGTGGCGCAGCCATTCATCGATGCCAGTGCGGCGTTCGGAAAGGTTTTTAAAGGGCAGTTTATGCAGGCTGTCTATGATCACGAGGCAGGAGTCCTGGCGGGTTTCGTGCCGGATGAAATCGAGCTGCCGGCGCATGATCTCCGGGCTCAGCTTGCGGTCGGTCACCACCCGGAAATAGGTCAGAATTTTTTTGAGTTCCTGTTCGGCTCGAGCCAGGGTCGCGGCGGTTTCCGGCTTTTGTTGCGGATTGCGCAGTTCTTCTTCGGCCAGGCGGCTCAAGCGGCAAAGGGTGCGCAGGTAGATTTTTTGCCGCCCATTTTCAAAGTCATAATAGATGACCGGAACT
>RPPU01000607.1 GCA_003819975.1 Desulfobacteraceae bacterium | reverse complement strand
GTTCCGTTCCGGCGGCACTTTGCTCAATCAAAAATTCCTGCCCAATGTGCTGGCAAGCGAGGAGGGTATCGAGAATTTGGCTCACTTGGTGCGCACCTATTTCCGGTTGAACGGCCATCATGTCCAATTCAACGTGGTCGATACCGCCACTCTGCGCAAAGCCCAGGCCGCGCCCCAGGAGTACCGTAATCTATTGGTGCGCGTGGCCGGTTACAGCGATTACTTTGTGGATCTGGACAAGAACCATCAGGAAGAGATCATCGCGCGGACCGGGCAGGAAGCTTTATAAAACCAAACGGTTTGGTTTTATTTCAGGTTTTTTTTACGCCAGGCGATGGGCGATTCGCCGGTCTGCCTCTTAAACGCGTTGTTAAAGGGCGTCTTGGAATTAAAACCTGCTTCAAAAGCCAGATCGAGAATGGTGGCCTCTTTTCGTTCCGGATCGGTCAACAACTTTTTAACCTTTTCGATGCGATAGGCGTTGATGAAATCGTTGAAAGTCCGGTTGGTCTTCTCGTTGATGATTTGAGATAAATAATTTTTATGAATAGCCAATTGATCGGCCAAGACGAATAACGTCAGATCCGGGTCGAGATAGACTTCTTTTTCTTCCATCAGATTCAATAATTTTTTAAAATGGATTTCGGCTTCCGCGGGTGTCAAATAGGAAGCATTGTATTTTTTGGCGGCTTTCTGGGCGCGGGCCATGAAAAGAATCTCAGGTCGGGTAAAAACTCTGTAGACAAAGAAAAAAACCAGCATTGAAACGAATAAATTAAGGGAGCAATAGAAATAACGCATGGAGAACCTGCCGGCCAAAAGCAAGGCACCGGGCACCCAAATCACGTAACTCGGCAGAAAGGGGAAAGTGAACAAACGAATCCAGGATATATAAACTTTGCCGAACGGAGTCGCCCGCATGATGGTGTCTTTGCTTTTACGATATATTATTAAGGCCCAGACAAGACAAACCATGAAATGCAGGTTGAAAATCACCCTGGATATTAAATCCGCATAAAAACCCGACTGCATCAGGGAGCTGTCCAGCCATTGGGCAAGATATCGGATTTGTTGATCGCTGGTATTGAAATAATCGGGCCATTTGATGACGATATTGAATGCGACCGGCCCCAGATGGAGTAGATCCCATTTTTTCAACCTGAAATCCGGAAACGCCACGGTTTTTACGTAAAATAAAATGGTGAAGGGCAGAAAATAACGCAGATTATCGATCCATTCCGTGAACAAGGGTAAATGGGTATAGAAGCCGCTGTGCAACAAAAAACCCCTGGTCAACAAGGCGGCAGTGCTCAGGCAAAATAGACCGAGCCAGCGATTCGCTTTGGGGTTGCCGGTTTTGATGGTGATCATAACCACGGCTGAAAAAAGAGCCAGCGATGAGCCAAAAAAGAAAATAACGGATGCAATATAATCAAATGTGGACATAAACCAACTTATAAAAAAGACGGAATTCTATGTCTTTTTATGTAAGATTAATGTTGTTTGAAGATTCCTATTTTCCATGCCGCCGACATTAGTAAACGTACCATTTTTTCATCCGCAGGAATCATGAAAATAGTCTGATCTTTTTATCGTCGATAAGCAGGTTATTTATTTTCAAACCGCATAATCCCGTTCGGAAACGTTCCGAAAGGTAAATAAGGTTGACGATACCCTTCATCTTCAAGCTTTATTCAACTTATATCAGTCTTTATATTTCAGTCAAAACAAAAGGGATCGTGTTTTGTATAAACCAAGTTAAATTGGGCCGTTTTGAGAACAAATGATGACTGTTATTGCTATGAAAAGAAACCGAAAGATGCATAAAAAACATGGTTGGCAATACAAATCAAACATCCGGAAAATGCCGGATTATTTTAGTAAATTTTTTTTAAAGAAGAGGTGAAAAATGTTGAAATCGGTATTAAAACGAGCGGGTTCGATCGGGGTTGGTTTGGCAATTTTCATATGGAGTCCGGTCGCTTTAGCCGTCTGGACACCGCCAAAGGGGATCCCCCGCCCCACCTTCGGGATTGAGGAAACACACCTGATGTATGTGGGCCGAACTTTTGATTATGCCGGAACCCCCGCTCCCTACGGCGATGCCGGCAACGGACCATTCAGCCATTATATCGACAACACCCATGCCCAGGCGACCGATATCGGCAACCCCTTTGGCACCCCGGCCAAGCCACGGCTGACTATTCCCGTAAATTTAACGCCCGGGAGTGTTGTGGAACTGCACGGCGGACCCTATAATTATATAACGCCCGGACAAAATGAGCAGGTTGAATTCGCGACCGGCCAAGGCACGGCCGGCCGGCCTATTTTCATTCGCGGTTTTTCTCGGCAGTGTAAAACGATTTTCACTCGGCGTCTGCGTATCATAGGTTCTTATTTTATCGTTGAAAACCTTTTTTTTACCGCGGCGGGAGGTCTCTCCATCCGGGCTCCCAGCGATCATATCGGCGTGCGCTATACCGAACTTACGGGGTTTGACCACATAGCCTATAAGAGTCATTATAACTTGCTTCCGGGCGGGGATAAATTCGTCGATTTCAACAGCGACATTGTTTATTCCAACAACTATTTTCACGATAATGGCTATCCGGCCGGCACCAGCGCCGAATTGAAAAACAGTTTTCAGATTACGGGAAATACACGGCGGATCTGGATCGTGGATAATCGCATGGAAAACGGCACGGAAGACGGGATCCATATCATGCTGGGCACTAGTTCGCACGAGTATTTTCTGCCGGATGGAATATATATCGGCCGCAATGTCATTCATCATTATACTGAAAATGCCATTGATGTAAAACCGAGCCGGAACGTAATTATTTCAGAAAATATCATGTATGGTTATCGCCCGATTACCATTCCTCCCAGTGACGGAGCGAATGGAGATGGTATCGTCTTTAATTATGAAGACGGTCCTCCGCCGGGGCAGGTCATGGAAAATCACTATGTCATTTTCAATACGTTTTTTGATTGCGAGATCGGGGTGCGAGCCGAATATGACGGGTATGTCTATGGTAATGTGTTTCATGATATCAATCAGTCGGCGCCTGGAAATTTTACCGGGGCTGTATTGGTCTATTTGCGCGGCAGCGCGGTGTACAATCCGATGTATGTCTT
>RPPU01000606.1 GCA_003819975.1 Desulfobacteraceae bacterium | reverse complement strand
GATGTCTAAAGTGAAAAGCGGGCGCACCGCCCAAGTCCAGGTCATTGTGGCCGGCACCAACTCCAATACGGCCGCGTTGGTGCAGAGCTACGCCGCCCAGATCGTGGAACGCTTCAACCGCCGGCAACTTCAAATCCGTCTCGACCAAAACCCCCGCCTCAGCCTGATCCTGCCTTCGGGCGTGAACGGCCTGGTCCAACCCGAAATCCGGATCTGGTACAACATCAGTTTGACCTCCCGTAACTTCTTTGTACCCGGTATTATCGGTTTGGTTGTAATGTTGGTCGTTCTGAATCTGACCGCCATGGCCGTGGTGCGTGAAAAAGAGATCGGCACCATGGAACAAATCATGGCCACGCCCATCCGGCCGGTTGAATTTATCCTGGGCAAAACTCTGCCCTTTGCCCTGATCGGTATCGGCCAAACCGCCATGGTGACCCTGGCGGGCGTCTTATGGTTCGGCGTGCCCATGCGCGGCAGTTTGTCCCTGGTCTTTCTGGCCCTTTTGATCTACCTGCTCTCCTGCCTGGCTCTGGGACTCCTGATCTCGACCGTCAGCCGTACGCAACAACAAGCCATGATGACTACTTTCTTTTTCTTTTTCCCGGCCATTCTGCTCTCCGGTTTTGTTTTTCCCATCGCCAATATGCCCCCCGTCATCCAATGGCTCACCTATTTAAACCCTTTGCGTTATTTTCTGACGGTCATCCGCGCCATTTTTCTCAAAGGCGCGGGATTGGACGCGCTCTGGCCCCATTTGGCCGCCCTGCTCGCCATCGGGTTTGCAATTATGGCTCTGGCCGTACGGCGGGTGCGCAAGACCTTGGATTAACTCCAACCCCGGAACCTCCCTCTCTTCACGTTTCACGTTCTCACGTCTCACGTTTCACGTTCTCACGTCTCACGTTTCACGTCTTACCCTTCACCTTTTCACGTCTCACTCTCCCCCTTTCTTTGGCTCATTTTTTGCATTTATTATCAGTCACCTTTAAAAAGGAGGGGCGGCGTTCGGGCGGCCCTAAATTCCAAAAACGCAAAAAACAGGAGAAAAAACATTTATTCCATAGGCAACTGCGGTTTTTGCGGAAAAAAATACAAAATTGACGAAGATAAAGTCAAAGGGGATGCGGTGACATTCGAATGCAATCAATGTCATCATAAAGTTGAATTTCATAAATCGGCCCATAGCCCGGCCGATGAAGAAAGCGTCCCGGCTCCGCAAAAAATTCACTTTGGTTTGACGCTAAAAGTGATGATTATCATGATCATCATCAGTCTGGTGCCTTTTGCCATCTCCTGGGGCGTATTTTTCAATAAAACCGGCAATCAAACCCGGAGCGATACGGAACGCCTCATGGAACAAACCGCGGATGGTTTGATGATCCACGTGGATGAATGGCTCGATAAAAACATCCGCCTCTTGAATACCATTGCCCAACTACCTGAAATCGTCTCCATGAATCGAGCTCAACAGGAACCGGTTTTGCGCCTGATCCAGGCCAACTACCCTTATATGTATCTGGTTTTAATAACTAATTCGGCAGGTATGAATACGGCGCGCAGTGACAATGCCGCCCTCCAGAGTTATGCGGATCGTGAATATTTTAAAAAAATCGCTCAAGGGAATGACCTAGCCTGGGAAAATATCATCGGCCGGACCTCCAAAAAACCTTCGGTTGTGTTTTCGGTCCCAATCAAATCAGACGGGAAATTTGTCGGTGTTCTGGCGGCCGCCATGACCATCGAGCAGGTTTCCGCCAACATTGCCAAATGGAAAAAAGGCAAAACCGGTTTTGCTTTCTTGGTCGACAACAATATGAAGGTCGTCGCCCACCAGACCAAGCAGTATGAAACCGAACAAAAAGACCTGAGCGGACATCCCCTGATCCAAGCGTTTAAACAAGGAAAAAATACCGCCACCATTCATTTCAGCAACGAAAACGGGCAACGCAGCCTGGGATTCTCCAAGGGCAATAAATTGGGCTGGGTATTGGCCATTCAACAGGATTATAGCGAGGTTTTTGAGACCTTGCGGGAAGTTCAGTTTTTTTCGCTGATCCTTCTGCTGATCACCGTCATCCTGATCTCTTCGGTAGCCTATCTTTCGGCCCGCAGCATCATCAAACCGATTCGCAGCTTGACCCATGCGACCGAACGCATGAGCCTGGGCGATATCGATATAAAAATCGATGTGGCATCCAAAGATGAGATCGGGCTCCTTGCTCAAGCCATTAAGCGCATGCAAATGAGTTTGAAAATAGGCCTGAATCGTTCGCGGCGTAAATGAGGTTTTCGGATCCGGCGTTATTTAGAATTAAAAAAAACCTTTAGACGATTCCCTCGGCCCGCAGGGCCGTTATCTCCGACGGCGAGTAACCCAATCCGCGCAAAACGTCATCGGTGTGTTCGCCCAGGAGCGGCGGCGGCATTTTAAATTCCGCCGGCGTCCGGCTCATTTTGATCGGAACGCCTAAGGTTTTGATCTTGCCGGCCGTGGGGTGGACCATCTCCTGCAGCATTTCCATATGCAAAACTTGCGGATCCCGAAACACTTCGTCGATATGGAGAATCGGACCGTTGGCAACACCGGCTTCATTCAGCGCCTTTTCCCACTCCCCGGTGGTCCGCTCCGCAAGCTTTTCTTCCATAAGGCGCGTCAACTCCGGACGATGAGCCATCCGGTCGCCAATGGTTATAAACCGCGAATCCCGGCCTAGCTCTTCCAAATTCATGGCCTTAATCAGCCGCTCCCACATAAATTGGCTTCCGGCCGCAATATTGATGAAACCGTCTGCGGTCCTAAATGTGCCGTAAGGCGCCACCAAAGCATGGTCATTACCCTGGGGCTCGGGCCTTTCATTGGTCCCGAAATATTTGGCGGCCTGCATGCCCAGGATCGCGACCAGCGATTCCAAAAGGGATGTTTCGACCCGCTGGCCTTTCCCCGAATGGACGCGCTCGAAAAGCGCCGTCATGATGCCGTAAGCCGCAAAAATTCCGGCCAGACAATCTCCGATAGCCACCCCCGCCCGGACCGGGCCGGTGTGCTTCCAGCCCGTGACGCTGGAGACCCCGGACATTCCCTGGGCGATCGGATCGAACCCGGCTTTGTCCTCATACGGACCGGTCTGTCCGAATCCCG
>RPPU01000605.1 GCA_003819975.1 Desulfobacteraceae bacterium | reverse complement strand
TTAATCGTAACGAATTTCACCATATTTTCCCAAAAAAGCATTTAGAAAGAAAAGGCGTTGGCAAAGAAAAAATCAATTGTTTAGCTAATTTTTGCTTTATAAGCAATGCTGATAATCAGAAAATTAAAGATAAAGCACCTAATGAATACAAAAGACTTATCCCTTCCCAAACGATTTCAACTGTTATGAAGCATGCTTTATGTCCCGACAACTCTTTAGATTTTGAATTTGATGATTTCTTAATTAAAAGAGTTGATTTACTTTTTGAAAAAGTTAAAGAACTTATAAAACAATGAACCGAGTAGTGTATCCATTTATAAATCTTTGGTTTTATGACATGCTTAGAACAAGGCAGGAGGGGACCGACCAGGGCGATCTTTACGGTTCCCCACTTTCAACATCTTAAAGGCGCTATTGGCTGTCTTCTTTTGCAAGGAGATCCAAATGAACCATTCCCACCAACACAACCACCCGAGCGCCCGGGCTTTTTTCACCAACCTGCGGGCGCCCATGCCCTGGTGGAAAAAGATCTGGTTGCTGTTTCGGAACAACGCCAAAAAAATCGCGACCTTGAGTGATTGTTGCGGTCACCCCGGCGAACCCGGCTGCTGACAGCAGGCCGACAACCCGCCGGGCGGCGGATCCGAGCACACACCGAACCGAGCGCGCGAAGATAAACTTTGATCAATTTTAATTACCCAAATGCTCAGCAACTCTTATATATAGCCTTTGTGCCAAACCTGTTGAAAACGAAAAAAGGGGAAATTATACCACCCTAATGATCTTTGACTTTTTCCGCCTTTTAGTCTAATAATTCTTAGACTATACCGATCTTTAATCAAGATAATTTATTACTATAAATCCAAAAGCGCTAAAACAGATTAAATATGACCTGGACAAACGATAAAGTGATGGCTTTAGCCTCGGATCCCGCCGCAGCCAAAGCAGGCCAGGGTCAGGCTTCGCCGGACAAATGGATTCTGCTGGCCAACCGGGAACAGGTTCTCTGGGGTGAATGCCGGGGCAGCGGCAAGAACCCTTACCAGGTACAAGTCGAATGGAACGAACCGGCTTTCCGGTGCACTTGTCCCAGCCGCAAATTTCCCTGCAAGCACAGCCTGGGTCTTATGCTTTTGTGGGTTCATCAACCGCGTGCGTTTCAGTCCGGCCCGCCGCCGGCCTGGGTGACGGAATGGTTGGACTCGCGCGAGAAAAAAAAACAAAAAAGCGCGGAAAAAGCCAAGGCCAAGCAGACTGAGATGCAAAAGCCCATAGACCCGGAGAAAACGGCGCGCCAAGCCGAAGAACGTAAAAATAAAATTCGCGATGGGCTGCAAATTTTGATGCTGCGGCTGCACGACTTGGTGGCCGGCGGACTCTCAGAATTGCCGTCTCTGCCCTATCGCTTTTGGGATGAAGCGGCGCGCCGGATGGTCGATGCCCAGGCGCCGGGAGCGGCCCGCTTGATCCGGGAATTAGCCGTCATAACCGCGGGCGGCGGGGCTTGGGCGGCCGGAGCCCTGGAGCGCATGGCACGCCTGAAATTGATGGCGGAAGCATTCGATCGCTTTGATACCTTGGAACCCGAGCTGCAAGCCGAACTTCGTTCGCAGCTCGGCTGGTTTCTTTCCAAAGAAGAAGTTTTGAAAGGACCGGGAATTGTTGACTTTTGGGTTGTGCTCGGCGTGACCGTAGAAGAGGATGAGGAATCAGGCCTGCAAGTGCAGCGCATCTGGCTCGGAAGCCGAGATTCGGGGCGGCCGGCCTTATTGCTGCATTTTGCCCCCCAAAATCAAGCCTTGGACCTCAGCTTCAATCCCGGTACCGGTTTTAAGGCGGAGCTGGTCTATTACCCGGCCCTCGTGCCTTTACGCGCCCTGGTGCGCTCCCGAATGACGGCCAATGAAGCCTGCCCGCAGCCCGGCGGTTATGGGACCATCGCCGAGGCTCTGCAGGCTTTTGGCGCGGCAGCTGCCCGGGTGCCCTGGCTGGAACGCTTTCCCATGCTTTTGGAAGAAGTGACTCCGGTCCCGGATGCGCCCTGGTTCCTGATTGACCGCCGGGGACAAACCATTCCTTTGATGGAAAAAAAGTCTTTATTATGGGAATTAGCTGCTTTGAGCGGCGGCCGACCCCTCCGATTATTCGGCGAGTGGCGTGAGCAATGTTTTTTTCCCATTCCGGCGCTACCTTTATTCCGCCCGCAAACCGCCGCTGCTCTGCTGCCGCCCCATCCACTTTTGAAAAATTTGGCGCATGATGCCGTTCTCGGCACCCGCGGTCGTAATTATCAAATTCCGGCTGTTGGCGGTCCCATGGAGGAATGGTTTAAGCGCCTGGCCGCGGAACCGGAACCGGCCGGAGCTTTATTGAAAACCGCGGCTGTCTTAACCGCAGGCCTGAGAGCCGGGAGCTTACCGGCCGAACCAACCCGATCCGTACCGGAACCATGCGCAGCGGAAGTGCTGCCCTTGTGTCGAGCCGGCGCAGCCGATTTACTCGGGCAAATTTTACGAAACGCGGGCGAGAAATTCCTGATTGAATGGCTCGAACGGGCCCGCGCAGCCCGCTGCCTGGCGCCGCACCATCTGTTGCCTGATTTGTTGGACCAAGCCTGCCGCCGGCCGGAATTGCAATCCTCGGTTAGGGCCTTGGCCGGGCAAAGAGGAATCTGGCTGGCGCAATGGAATCCGGATTGGCGGGCCGTTTATGATCCGGCTGCACTTACTGAAGCAGAACCGTGGGATCCGGCTGAATGGGAGGAACGCGACCCCAAGCAACGCGTTATACGGCTGCAAGCATTGCGCAGCCGCAATCCGGCCGTGATGCGCGAAATCCTTGCGGAAAAAATCGACCAAGAAACGGCCAAAGAACGGGCGGCCTTGACCGCTTTGCTGAAAGAAAATCTTAATCCGGACGATGAACCGTTTTTGGAAGCCCGACTGGAAGACCGCAGTCTGAGCGTACGCCAGGCAGCGGCTGAATTGCTGTCAGGATTGGAAGGATCAGGGCTCAACCGGCGCATGCAAGAGCGCTTGGAATCATGGCTCCGCACGGAAAAGAAATTTTTACGCACCATCTTCAGCCTGGAACCGCCCGAAAATTGCGATGCAGCCATGCAACGCGACGGCATTCAGGAATCC
>RPPU01000604.1 GCA_003819975.1 Desulfobacteraceae bacterium | reverse complement strand
TGCTTTTCGCTGGAACTCCTGTTCCGGCCGGCCGGAATTCATGTTTTTTTGTTCCTGCAAAAAAACATTAAAGTGATTGACCGATTGACAACCCAGGCGGTCTCGTGTTAATGGGTTAGCTTTAGTAAAGCGGATCATTAAAAAGGAGCGTACGCATGTCTGATTTATTGCAAGTGACCGATAAAAACTTTGAGGAAGAGATCCTGAAATCCAAATTGCCGGCCATGGTCGATTTTTGGGCGGAATGGTGCGGCCCTTGCCGGATTGTCGGCCCGGTGGTCGAAGAATTAGCCAAAGTTTATAAAGATAAAATCAAGATCGTTAAAATGGATGTGGACAAAAACCGGGAAACACCGATCAAATTCGGCATCCGCAACATTCCGACGCTCATCCTTTTTAAAGACGGTCAAGTGACTCAAACCCTTGTCGGAGCACAGCCGAAAAATTATATTGAAGAGGAATTGAAAAAGCTACTATGAAGAAAGGGGCCAAGGGTCAGAGGGATCGGGGGTTCAAGGGAAAGGAAGAAGTGACTAAAGTTAAAAGTGACTAAAATGCCTAAAGTTGAAAGAGAAAAACAGTTTCTCTTTTCACGTTTGCCGTTTCACCTTTCACGTTTCACGGAGTATTCACCGAGTGTATGACATCATCATCATCGGCGGCGGTCCGGCCGGATTGACGGCCGGTTTGTACGGCGCCCGATCGCTTTTAAAAGTTTTGCTTTTGGAAAGATTGGCTCCGGGCGGTCAGGTTTTGACCACCGATTGGGTGGAAAATTACCCCGGATTTCCGGAAGGGGTCTCGGGTTTTGAGCTGATCGACCGCATGAAAAAACAGGCCGAGCATTTTGGTCTCGAGATCCGCAATGAAGAGGTCCGGAAAGTGGAGCTTTCCGATAAGAAAAAGCGCGTTTTTGCGGGAAAAGAAATTCTGGAAACCAAAGCGGTGATTTTGTGCTGCGGCGCGAATTGGAAACGGTTGGGTATTGAGGGTGAAGATAAACTGATCGGCAAGGGGGTTTCGTACTGCGCCACTTGCGATGCACCCTTTTACCGCGATCAAGAGGTGGCGGTAATCGGGGGCGGGGATACGGCTTTGGAAGAAGCTATTTTTCTAACGCGTTTTGCCAAAAAGATTTACTTGATCCATCGCCGCGATTCCTTGCGGGGCACCAAACTGCTGCAGGAGCGCGCCAAAGCCCAAGAAAAAATCGTGTTTCTTTGGGAAACCACGCCTTTGAAGATTTTAGGTCAACAGGGCGTAGAGGGGCTTGAACTCCAGCACGTCAAGACCAAAGAGATATTTCAAAAAGCGGTCAGCGGCGTTTTCGTTTTTATCGGCACCCGGCCTAATTCGGACTTGGTCAAGAATCAACTGGAACTGAGCCCGGAAGGGTTTGTGAAGACCGATGCCGACATGCAGAGTTCGATTCCGGGTATATTCGCGGCCGGCGACGTTCGCGCCAAACTGCTGCGCCAGATTTCAACGGCCGTGGGCGAAGGGGCCACCGCGGCGTTTGCGGCGGAGAAATATCTGGAAAGCCGGAAATAAAGGATAGCGGTCAGGTCGTTATAAGCCTACTGGATCAATAAAGGTAAAAAGATATTATGAAGAATACAAGGCGATTGAAAATAATTTTGCTGGCCGTGACGCTCACGGCTCTTTTGAGCCAATGCGCCGTGATCGACAAAATCCGCGGGAAAAAAGCGGAAGACCGAGAACCGGCCGAATTGATGAGTGACGGGATTGAGAATATGAATCGCGGCCGGTATAAGGCCGCGGGCGCGGATTTTCAGGAGATCAAAGACCGCTATCCTTACAGCAAATATGCCGTCCAGGCCGAGCTGAAAATGGCGGATGCTTTTTATATTCAAGAAGCCTATGACCTGGCTTTCGACGCTTATGCCGAGTTTGAAAAATTACACCCCAAGAACAAAGAGATTCCGTATGTGATCTTCCGGCGCGGTTTATGTCAATTTGACCAGGTAAAATCTTTTGATCGCGATCAGAGCCGCATGTTGCGGGCCAAAGAAGAATTTGAAAGATTAATCCGCTTGTTTCCCAAGGACTCCTACAGCAACCGCGCCCAGCAATATCTGCGCGAGTGCCTCGTTTCCTTGTCCAAATACGAACTTTATGTGGGCCATTTTTACTTTGCAAAGAGTAAGTATCAAGCGGCCTTGGACCGCTATCTTTATCTGGTCAATACTTATCCGGACATGGGGCAACATCAGGAAGCCTTGGAATATATCGCTTTCTGCAGACAAAAGATCAGCGAAGAATAAAAAACGGGAGTCAAGGGATCCGTCGTGCATGTCTCTATGTTCAAGAGGCTGAGGAATCGAGGAAGAAAAGAGTAAAAAAATAAAGAGAAGCAACGGATTGCATTCAAGTATCGTTTTTAAGAAGGGGGGCATGCGCCCCCCTTCTTTATTTTGAGTCATTCATTTTGCCGAATCCCGTCTTACTCGGCTGCCTTTTCAACCGGTTTAGTCAGGCCTGCTTTTTCGCGGACCAGGACGGCAATGCGGTCGCACATGTCTTTGTTTTCCTTTAAAAAGGTCTTGACGTTTTCACGGCCCTGGCCCATGCGTTCGCCTTCAAAGGAATACCAGGCCCCGCTCTTTTCAACGATGTCAAAATTCACGCCCAGGTCGAGAATATCGCCTTCCTTGGAAATGCCGGTCCCGTAAATGATGTCGAATTCGGCTTCTTTAAAAGGCGGCGCAATCTTGTTTTTGACGACCTTGACCTTGGTGCGGTTGCCGATGGATTCTTCGCCTTCTTTGATGGTGGCAATACGGCGGATGTCCAAACGTTGGGTGGCGTAAAATTTCAGGGCATTGCCGCCGGTGGTGGTCTCGGGGTTGCCGAACATGACGCCGATTTTCATGCGGATCTGATTGATAAAGATCACGCAGGTATTGGATTTGCTGATGGCAGCGGTCAGTTTTCTCAGGGCCTGGGACATGAGCCGGGCCTGCAAGCCCATATGCGAATCGCCCATTTCACCGTCGAGTTCGGCGCGCGGCACCAACGCGGCGACGGAATCAACCACGATCGTGTCTATTGCACCGCTGCGAACGAGTGTATCCGTTATGCCGAGGGCGTCTTCGCCACAATCGGGTTGGCTGACGAGGAGGTTC
>RPPU01000603.1 GCA_003819975.1 Desulfobacteraceae bacterium | reverse complement strand
TTTATGCAAAATGCCGAAATTTAGCCATCTGTACTGCTAACTTATGGAGTGATACGTTTGTTCATGCTTACATACAACTGGGAAGCTTCCGCAGCGGTGACACGGCCTATATCTTCATCATCGATGCCAATGGTAATGTTTCAAACGGTTATGCGACGACCATACGTTAATAAAAAAGACGAAATGCCCGTCGTTGGAATCGGACGGCGGGCTTTCATTTGAAAAACCTCAAAACTCAAACTTGGGATTAGTGTACATTGCCGATGATTGGGGTAATAAAGGGTCTCATGCGAGCACCCGGAGTTGCCCCAATCAGGCAATATCGATTTAGAAATAGAAACAGCGTTGCTTATCCGCATTTTTACCGACCACCTGGTTTCGCCGATTTCAACATGGAATTGCAAGTTTCATTTGGTATAGCTACCTAAGCGCCGGAAAAAGGCGCTTTATAGCGAGTTTCGCAAGTATTTAGCCGAGATATTTAAGAAATTACTTTCTCATCAAGAGCATTGTAGTCTCGCTAAGGTAAAACAGATGTTTTTATAAAGTGCCATTTTAGTCAAAATCAGTAATTCACCTCATTTATATCCCCAATAAAATATCTAAAATAGACCATGAAATAAAAATAGATTTAAGCCTAAAAGTCCGGTAAACGACAAAAGGCAACGTCTTAATCAAACTAAATGGAAAGGACAGGCACTATGAAAACGTCAAAAAAAATGATGCATTGCTTTCTATGGGTATTGGCTTTATCCTTAATACCTTCCGCTTTCAACGGCTGCGGCGGAGGTGGCGGAGGAGGAACGAGCGATGCTCCCAAACAAAGCAACAATTCCGAGATCACAGTTAGCAGCAATCAGATTAATTTCGGAAGTCTCGTGGCCAATCAGACAGCGGACAATTCTTTTACGATTCAGAACACCGGGACGAGAAACCTCGTCATCGGGCAAATCTCGACCTCTGGCGCGCCGTTCGAAATCGTGGCCGGCAGCGACCACTGCTCTAATCGGACCCTGTTGCCGAATCAATCCGGTACTATAATAGTCCGCTTTACTCCCACGGCCAACGCCGTTTATACCGGGTCCTTTGTCATTCCTTCCAACGACCCAGATGAAAGCTCTTTAACGGTAAATCTCAGCGGAGTCGGGCAGGGTTTGAATGTCACGATCAATCGAGTGGATTCCAGCGTTCCGGGAAACATACGAATGATTGTTTCCGTTACCGATGCAAACGGCGACGCCGTCGCAAACTTGCCTAACACCGCTTTTACCGTCTTTGAAGAAGGGGAACACAAACCAACCATCGTCGTTTCCAACGCGGACGTACATCCTGTATCGGCCGTCCTGGCCCTGGACAACAGCGGCAGCTTTTGGGCCTCCCGGTTGGAGGTTCAGAACTCCGCTAAAACCTTTCTCGACCAACTGCGGAATTCCGATGAAGTTGCGGTGATAAAGTTTGCCCAGGTCATTCAACTGGCAGCGGACTTCACTCAATTAACCTCGGCTGCCGAGATAAACAATTTAAAAGCGGCTATCGATGCTCCCTATACCGACTCGATTAACGCTACTTTGCTTTTTGATGCCGTTTACAACTCCGTGGACAGGCTAATTCTCCGCAATCCAAATAATCGACTCGCTATTATAGTCGTTACGGACGGCCAAGATTATGATGCCTCGACACTTTTGCCGGGTTCAACGCATACGTTAGATGAGGTTATTGCCCATGCGCAACAGGCAGGCGTATTCATATTCACCATCGGGCTGGGGGCTGACATGCATACGGCAGTGGCAAGAAGGATGGCTAATGAGACCGGCGGGGAGTATCTTTATCCTCCGACACCGGCCGGTTTAAACGCCATATACACCAAGATTTCCCAAATTTTGATCAATCAGTATGAGATCACATTCAATACAACCAAGCTGGTCGGAACACTCAACAACCTGCATGTGATCGTTGATGATGGAACAATGCAAGGGGATGATGCGATTTCGGTCACCTATTAATAATTCAGATCTTTTTTAGACCGCCGATTTTTTATGCCACCAGCTTTCAGCTGGTGGTCGTTCTCTTCGGTAGTTTTATATAGATTTGAACTATCATAACCATTGATAATAATAAACAAGCACCGCATAAAATTTCGAACAAGCCCCGCAGGGCCGGTTATTTTTTGCTTTTCATCCTCTCAATGAAAAATAAAAGAAATGGAAACCTCTGTGAACTCTGGAGCGCCATCGAAGAAACCGTGGGCGCCATGTCCGAACTGGTCAATACGGGCAAAGTCCGTTATCCGGGTCTTTCCGAGGCGGCGCCGGCCACAATCCGCCGGGCCTGCGCTGTTTTTCCGATTACGGCTCCGCAATCCGAGTACTCGCTTTGGACCCGCGATCCGCAAAAAGAAATTCGCGTGGTTTGCCGCGAATTGAAAATCGGTTTTGTGGCTTACCGCCCGCTGGGCCGCGGATTCCTGACCGGCCGATTCCGGGAAATGGACGATTTGGACAAAGCCGACGACCGGCGAGCGTTATGCGGCCCAAGGCATGCAGGCGATCAACCGTTAAAGTTGTTCTAGTATATCAATACTCGTTGAGGCGTTTAATGGCAGGGGCGAACGGCGTTCGCCCCTTTGATTGAGGAGCGAAAATTTATTAACCAAGAATTTCAATTTTCAAAGCATTTTTGGGTGAGACTTTTTTGTGTGAAAATAAGGGGACTCATTTTTAAAAAAATGGCCCCCTTGTCTTTTTGTCGATATGTAAAATTATCTACTTAATAATTTTGACGGAGCTGATGCGGTCGTTCCACCAATCTGAGGAAAGGCTCCATGATCCGAGCGGATTATTGGTGGTTCTCGTAAAGGTCTTGCTCTTCCCTTTGAAGTTGATGTGCTCGTAGACAATGACCTTGCTGATGCCGGTGCCGATGGTCATGCAGGAAATCTGATCGTTCCAGTTTGTTCCGGGTATGGTTGCAAAAGTATCGGGGTCATTCTGAGGATATTGCCTCAAATCCTTGTACTCTGCCGGACCGAACGTGGAAGAAGGACCGGTTGAACACTGATAATCACGATAGAATTTGACAGTCCCGGCCGGGGCAGGGTCAATCGCGCCGGCAATGACTGTAATAGACAGCACGAGACCCAAAAACAGTAA
>RPPU01000602.1 GCA_003819975.1 Desulfobacteraceae bacterium | reverse complement strand
CGTGCTCAATTCCTGTTGAGTGGGCCGTTCCAGCGCATGGGCATAGCAGTGCACGCACTTCAGGTTGCAGGCCCGGGTCATGTTCCAGACCACCACCGGTTTTTTATCGGCCGAGAATTGCAAAAGATGGGAAGGCAGATCGCGGGAATGTCGTCCATAGCGTAATGCGTCCGAGGGCTCGACGGTTCCGCAATATAATTTTGAAATTCCGATCATGACTTTAAATCTATTCACCGCCAAGGCACGAAGACACTAAGTTTAAAAACAAAAATTCTTTGTGTCTTGGCGTCTTGGTGGTGAATTCTTTCTTATTTGGTTTCTTCGGGCCGGCCATCCGGCTCCTGGTGATAGTATTGCTTGATCAAATGATCCACATATTTTTCCATGTCCGTAATGGCTTCACCGGTGATTACGAAGTCAACGATTCCGGCCCGGTCCTTGACCAGTATCAAGCCGTACTCCAACCGCATGGCCAGATCATAGGCCAGAGAACCGGCCGGCTGCTCTTTGTTGATCGCTAATTTAATTAAAGCGTCAATGGCGCTTTCGTCAAACGAAATATGCACATCCAGCTTATGGGAAAGGGGTTCTTCCTGCATTTTGATTTGTTGGTACAAATTCTTAAAATCCTCAAAAGCACTGTTGATATCCGTAATCGCATGCAAATAGATGCCGGCAATCAATTCAATGCGTTCTTCATAAAGTTCGAGTCCGGAGGATTGGCGAAGTTCTTCAGCCCGCTGCCGGATAAAAGACTTAATGTTTTCATATTCCTTCAGAACGGCGCGTTCGTAGCGTTCCATGCGACCGGGATCATCCGGATTCCGTAAAAGCTCGGCCAGTTCCCTTTCCGGCGCATCCACCAGTTCCGGAGTGATCAACACTCTTTTTATCTGCGTGGAAGGCAGGCGTTTCTCGAATGGAATGATAACCCTTTCAATGGCGCTGACCAGGCCGCGGGCTCCGGTTTTTTCTTTGGCCGCCAGATAAGCTATTTTGCGCAGCGCTTCTTCTTCAAATTTGATATCAATCCCATAGGCTTTAAAGTCCTGACGTTTGCTGAGGATAATGGGATTATTGGGGTTTTTCAGAATCTCGACCAGATCGGGCCCGGTCAACTCGTCAAAAACAACTACGACGGGCAAACGACCCACGAATTCAGACTCAAAACCGAACTCGACCAAATCTCTGGCCGTCACCTGTTTCAGGGTTTCCCAAGGCACTTCGCTGGTGTGAACGTCCGCTTCAAAACCTATGCCTTGTTTTTGCAAACGTTTCTTGATAATCTCGCCCAACTCGCCGAAAGCGCCGCTCATGATAAAAAGAATATTTTTGGTATTGACGATCTGTTTTTCTTTTTTACCGGTTCGCCGGTAGTTTTCTATCGCCTGGATCTGGGAAACCGCGTCATGCGGTACTTTTAAATCTACATCGGTTTCTTCCATGGGTTTCAAGAGCGCCCGCTGCACGCCGGTACGGGACACATCATGACCGAAAAAATTCCGCGCCGCGGCGATCTTATCGATTTCATCAATATAAATGATGCCGTGCTCCGCCAGGTCAACATCTTCATTGGCTTCATAAAGCAGATCCCGCACCAAATCTTCCACATCGCCGCCCACATAGCCGGTTTCACTGAACTTGGTGGCATCGCCTTTTACAAACGGTACGCCGATTTTTTGAGCAATCAGTTTAATCATATAGGTCTTGCCCACGCCGGTCGGTCCGATCATCAGGATATTATTCTTGATCATACCGACACCAACGGTCTTTTTTTGACCGCTCTGTTTTTTCAGGTGTTTGACCCGGTTAAAATGAGTGCAGATCTTGGTGGCCAAAACCGCCTTGGCCTGATTTTGTTTGATGATAAAAGTATCCAAATAGGCTTCAAGCTCTTCAGGCAGCATTTCAAATAAAGGCTCATGGCCGGTCTGCCGGCCCGACCTTTCTTCATCTATCTGGGCTTGGACTTCTTGGGGTAAAAGAAAAGGTGAAATAATTTTAACTCGATCACCGTATTTCTTGGACAAATATTCTCCCAACTCCTTTTCCAGTTCCTTTTGATTGGGGAGCTTGTCGCTTTCGCTCATGTCCGTATCTTTTTCTTCCATTCATACCTCACGTATTTGCCAATGACGCCAATATACGCACTTATCGGTCATTTTTCAACCTTATTCAGGCGATGCTTACCTATTGACTCCGGTTCCGATTTCCATTAAAGTGTGGAGGCATTTAATGAAAAACCAAGTAAAAACAAGGAGTAAGAGATGATTGCGTGTTTGGAAATCCGACTCAAAAACGGCCTGTTTGATGCCGAAGGCGCCACCATAAAACAAAAGGCCTTGAGTTACTTTGGGATGGCGGTTGATGATATCCGGGTCATCCGCATTCTGACTATTGAGGCAAACCTTGACCAAAATCAATTGGAATCGGCCCGCCAACGTATTTTCACTAATCCGGTGGCTGAAGAATCCTCTTTTACCCCTTTAGCCCGGGATTTTGATTGGCTGATCTGGGTCGGTTTACGGCCCGGGGTCCGGGACACAGCCGGCAGCACGGCTGTTGAGGCGATTGAAGATTTATTAAAAATAAAATTTCAACCCGGGGAATCCATCTATACCTCCCGGCTCTATGTGATCAAAGGTCTTTTGAACGAAAATCAGGCTAAACTTATGGCCCGAGAAATTTTAGCCAATGATATTATCCAACAATGGAAGGTTTATACGCCTAAAAACTGGGATATCACCCAAGGTATCGGTCTGGGCATTCCCAAGGTTATGCTCAACCATGAGCCCCAAGTCAGCCCCATTGCCATCAGCAGCGACAATGAATTAAAACGTTTTTCCATCTTGCGTAACCTGGCTTTGCAGGATAGCGATGTTCCGGTTATCCGCCAATATTTTTTAAAACCCGAAATCATTGCCGAACGCAAAAAACTTGGGCTCTCCTTGCCCACGGACGTGGAAATCGAATATATCTCCCAATCCCGCAGCGATCATTGCAACCACAACACGTTTCGAGGCCTTTTCAAATACCATGACCTCTCCAGCGGCCAAAAAGAGGTGGTCAATAATCTTTTTAAAACCTGCATCGAAGCCCCGACCCTGGCCATTGCGGAAAAAAAGGATTGGGTCGTCTCCGTGCTCTGGGACAAT
>RPPU01000601.1 GCA_003819975.1 Desulfobacteraceae bacterium | reverse complement strand
CCATGCCTTCGGGCAGATCGTTGCGCAAGATCCGTTCGATCTCGTCCGGCGTCAGCTCATAATTGAAAAAAGTCCGGTAAAACTCGGCGAGTTCCTTGCGCAGATCCAGGTTTTTGAACTTGTCGGGATGCAGGGTTTTCGCCATCCACATCAGCTCCAGGGGCAACTGCTCGCCCGTGTCCCAGAAAAAGACGCCGATCGGCGCGAAAAAAACCTGGTTTTTTTGCAAGGCGGCGACGCTTTTCAGCCGGGCGTCGTCCAGCATTCCGGCCAGGATCTCCGCCGGCTGCGCCGAACCGAGATAACGGGCGCCTAAATGGTCCAGAAAAATATATTCCGGGTTCAGGGCCAACATCTGTTCGATCCCGATATCCTTACCGTATGTCAACGGCAGGTCGCGGGTCACGCATAAACCGCCGGCTTTTTCGACCAGCTCGGGAATATAACTGTTTTTGCCCGCGGTTTGCAGCGGCTTGCGAATCGCGAAATAGACCTTGGGCCGTTTATCCATGGGAATCGAGTTCGTAACCGCGGTCACCATGGCCAATTTGCGGTCGAAATACTCGTTATACTTTTTGGCCCGCTCCACGGCCGCGCCGCCCAATGCTTCGGCGTAAACCCGCAGCATGCCCTTACAGTTCGCTTCCAAGGTTAGGGCGGACTTCTCATCCGGATAAACCACGGCAAAACCGAGTTCTTTCATCTTATTCAGAGGAGCGGGATCGCTGAAGGTAAAAATAACGTCCGGCTGGATTTTCAGCATTTGCTCCATATTCGGCTCCCAGGGTTTGGGCATGGCCGGCACTTCCTTGATGCGTGGGAAAACCTTGAGCGCCCAGGGCCAGAGGTTGTGATGATAATCGCCGCACACCACGATCTTGTCCTCGGCACCTAAAAGCACGATTTTTTCATAAGAAAATCCGTGCAAGGCCGCCACCTTATTGACCGTTACGGGTACCTGGATCACGGTCCCGTCCGTGTTCACGGCCGGCCGGGTGGCCGCTTTAGTGCTTGCCTGGGCATGTAAAAACCCGGTTGCTAAAAACAAAAACCCCAAAAAAAATAATCCTGACTTCTTCATATGCTCCTCCATAACCATTCTATCAAAAATAATTTTATAGAGCGCAAGTTTGAAACCTGCTCCTGCCGCCCAGAAAACCTTACGGCGAATGCCGAGCATCTAAAAATCGATGGGCGCGCAATGCATCATCGCCAGGATCGAACCTAGAAAAGCTTGCGGATTTTGCAATGCCCGCCGTGCCAGGGGTGCTCGCCCGTAACGGGCCTGGGTCAGCAGGATTCGGTTGGTGACCCTATAAACCTGCTCCAGCGGCGGGCGATCCGATTCCGGAATCTGTTCCAGCAAAAAAAAGTATTCGTCACCCCAGCTGCCGATCGCTTCCCCCGGGTTTTTATAACCGGTGTAGGCCGCCTCCAGAGAGCGGGTCAGTTCCAGACATAACTCGGCATCCTCAATCCGGTTAAAATCGCCTCTCTCCGATCTCAGAGTTCCAGTTTCCATAATGAGTATTTTAATCCGGTTAGGCCGGAATTGATTAAAACGTTAATGAACATTAACCCGATTTAATAAATTTTTTACCACCAAGACTCTAAGACTCAAAGATTCTTTGCCTACTTCTTTCACTTCGTGCCTTGGTGTCTTAGTGGTGAAATCTTCTTTTATTCTTTGGCTAAAAACGGATACCGGTAATCCCGCGGCGGCACAAAGGTCTCTTTGACCGTGCGCGGGCTCACCCAACGCAACAGGTTCAGCATGGACCCGGCCTTGTCATTGGTGCCGCTGGCCCGGCTGCCGCCGAACGGCTGCTGCCCGACCACGGCGCCGGTCGGTTTGTCGTTGATATAGAAATTACCGGCCGCAAAACGCAAGGCTTCAAACGCTTGATTAACCGCAACCCGGTCCTGGGCCAGAATGGCGCCGGTCAAACCGTAAGGCGAAGTTTTATTGCAAAGCTCCAAAGTTTCTTTAAATTCCTTTTCCGGGTAAACGTAAACAGTCAAAACCGGACCGAAAATCTCTTCTTCCATGAGCTTAAAATGCGGGTTCGTGGTCAGCACCACGGTGGGCTGAATAAAATAGCCCTTGGAATCGTCGTATTCGCCGCCCACCACAATCTTGGCCTCAGATGATGATTTAGCGTATTCAATATATTTTTTAATGGTATTGAAAGCCGTTTGATCGATGACCGCGCCCATGAAATTGCCGAGGTCTTTCACATCGCCGACCCGGATGGTCTTGATCTCGCTGATCAGCCGATCTTTCATTTTCGACCAAAGCGTATCCGGGATATACGCGCGTGAAGCCGCCGAGCATTTCTGGCCCTGGAATTCGAATGCCCCCCGGATCAAGGCCGTGACCACTGCTTCCGGATCAGCCGAAGCATGCACCATCACGAAATCCTTGCCGCCGGTCTCGCCGACGATGCGGGGATAGGTTTTATATTGGGCAATATTCCGGCCGATCAAACCCCACATACCTTGGAACACGGCCGTGGATCCCGTAAAATGCACCCCGGCCAGATCCGCATGGGATAAAACCGGGTCACCCACTTGGCCCGCGGAGCCGGGTAAAAAATTGATAACTCCGGGCGGCAGACCCGCTTCTTGAAACAATTTCATAACTTGGTAATTGGAGAACACCACGGACGAGGCCGGTTTCCAGACCGCCGTGTTGCCCATCATGACCGGGGCCGAAGGCAAGTTGCCGGCAATGGCCGTAAAATTGAACGGCGTGACCGCGAAAACAAAACCTTCCAGCGGCCGCATCTCCAGATAATTCCACATGCTCGGCGAGGATTCGGGCTGCATGGCATAGATCTGCTGGGCATAAAAGCAATTGAAACGCAAAAAATCGATCAATTCGCAAGCTGAATCGATTTCCGCCTGATGCGCGGTTTTGGATTGATTGAGCATGGTTGCGCTGTTCAGGATAAAACGGTATTTACCGGCCAGCAGGTCCGCGGCTTTAAGAAAAACCGACAGTCGCGCTTCCCAGGACATAGCCGCCCAAGCCGGCCAGGCTTGATTGGCCGCTGCAATGGCTGCTTGAACTTCCTTGGCGCCGGCTTTATGGAAGCTGGCTATCACCCGTTTGTTGTCATGCGGGCAAATGACTTGGCCCATGTTACCGGTCCT
>RPPU01000600.1 GCA_003819975.1 Desulfobacteraceae bacterium | reverse complement strand
AATTATTACGAACACGTTATCCGGGATGAAGAGGAATTAAGCCGGGCCAGGCAATACATCATGGAGAACCCGAAAAAATGGACGGAAGATGTAGAGAACCCAATAAACATGAAACCAATGGGGTAGGGGCGACCCATTTGATAATGATTGCCTTTAATCGTGTCCCGATACCGGGATTTGATGGAGAAAAGAATCTGATGGTGGGAGCTCGGTAGGGGCGGGTTTGAAACCCGCCCCTACGAATACAAAGAAGTGCGACAATGTTGAAATCATTAAGACGGTCACAGGCAGAATTTATTTTTTTTGTAATTGGAATATCAGGCCTGTGCTATTATGCCGGCATGCTTTGGGTCATCTTAAAGATTAAAGAAGATCAAAAAGCCAAAACAAATGATCCGCAGGTTTGATTAAATTTAAGGGAGGAGACCTTATCATGCTTAAAGAATTCAAAACCTTCATCATGCGGGGAAATGTGATAGACCTGGCCGTGGCGGTGATCATCGGCGGGGTGTTCGGCAAGATCGTCAGCTCTCTGGTTAATGACGTCCTGATGCCGCCCATCGGGTTGATCCTAGGTAAAGTGGATTTCAGCAATCTGTATTTTAATTTATCCGGTAAGGCTTATAATTCTTTGGCCGAAGCCCAAGCCGCGGGTGCACCGGCTATCCGTTACGGGATTTTTTTGAATATCCTGATCGACTTTCTGATTGTGGGCTTTGTGATTTTTATGATGGTACGGTTGGTGAATAAGCTGCATAAAGCGCAGCCCGCGGCTCCGGCCTCGACCCGGGAATGCCCTTATTGCCTCTCCATGATTCCCGTAAAAGCGACCCGTTGCGGTCATTGCACTTCGCAGTTGGAAGCAAAGACCATCAATTAAGAATGACCGATGATCGCTCGCCAAGGATGAGAATCGCGATGAAACATTCATCGGTCATTCTTTTTCGTGCAAAAAAACGTAATTAACAGAAACGGCGAAAAAATTGTTTTTTTCGAATTCACGTTTTATTTGGTGTGTTTTTTTATTATTTCGGTCAATTTACCCGCGGTTTTAACTTTATCAAAAGCATCCTGAAAGCTTTTTATTAAAGCGTCGGGGGTGTCTTTTTGAAACGCATAGTAACTGCCTTGTTCCCCTATTGAAAAACAAGACTTAAATTGCGCGGGGTCCATTTTTTTATCCAGTAAATATTTTTGGAAACCATCTTCGGAATAGGCGACCAGGTCCAGTCTTCCGGCTTCCAGCATTTTCATATTGATGTCCATTTCCGCCGCATTATTTGCAATGGTAACGCCTTTGGCTTTTAGAAGTTGCTCAGCCACATCCTCGCGGATAGCGCCAACTTTGTATTTATTGGCATCGGTAATGGTGTCCAGCTTAATGTTTTTGCTCGCCAGACCGTAAAGATAAAATTTAGAGACATAAAGCGGGCCGACCCATTTGAACATCTCCTCCCGCGCAGCGGTACGGGACATCGCGAATAAAACATGATTTTTATTGGTTTGCACCATATTGTAGCTTCGGGCCCACGGGTAGAATTTGACTTCCTGGGGCGCGCAATTCATCTCTTTCCAAACCAGTTTCAACACCTCGACCGAGATGCCTTTCGCCTCGCCGTTTTCCGTGTAATTGTACGGAGCATATTCTTCGGTCATATAGACCAAATCCTGCGGGCCGACGGCATAGGCCGCGGCCGCGAGGGATAGAAAAATGAGAAATAAAAAAGCATTCTTTTTCAGCATTGGATTTTTCATGAGTAGACCTCCATTTTGTTTATTGAGTCATCGTTAATAAAAATCGGTATAACAATTTTCAAAGGTGAGTATTCGGGTACCGCGGGTGCGTATGTTGAAGGAGGGCCTGTTTTCGGATACGCGTGTTTCGGGAATGAACATTTACTATAACCGTTTTGGATAAACATGACTTACCCCCCCCCATTTTTTTTATTGTATGACTTCTTCCGGGCCATTATCCGGACGTTCCACGTTGGAAAATTTTTTGATTTTTTCCAGGAATTCCTTGGGATCGATTGGTTTGGTCAAGTAATCGTTCATTCCGGCTTCGACGCATTTTTCCTTATCGCCTTTCATGGCATGAGCCGTCAAGGCGATGATCGGGATGTCATGATTCAGCACGCGGGACCCGGGATTCCGAATCATGCGGGTCGCTTCCAGCCCGTCCATCTCCGGCATTTGCACATCCATCAACACCAAATCGTAAGGGATCAGTTCCAGAACTTTCACGGCTTCAGCGCCGTTGGCCACGGCCTCGGCATGATAACCGAATTTTTCAATCAGCCGTAAAGCCAGTTTTTGATTGATGACGTTGTCTTCGGCCACTAATATTCGTATGGTTTGTTTGCGGATTTCTTTAATGGTATGCTTGGTTATGATTTCCTTGGGTTTGGATAACGGTTCTTCTTCACGGCTTAAAACGTTGATCAGACAATCGAAGAGCTCGGATCTCCGGATCGGTTTGGTCAAATAAGCGGCAAAGCCGATCTCCTTGGCCTGGGCGGCATCGCCTCTAAGGCCCCTGGAGGTCAGCATGACCATCAGGATATTTTTGGACCCCGGATTCGATTTGATGGCTTTGCCCAGTTCCAATCCATCCATGCCGGGCATCTGAAAATCGATGATGGCAATGTCAAAAGGGGCTTTAGCGGTGAGGGGTTCAGACTGGGTCTGAATTTTGCGGACTTCTTCAATTATTTTCAGGGCGGTCGTTCCATCTTCGGCGGTACTGCAGACAAAGTTCCATTTTTCCAGATAGGTTTTGAGAATTTGTAAATTAATTTTCTTATCGTCCACGATGAGGATTCTTTTGCCTTGGATCTTGTCGGGCGCGATAAGGCTTTTTTCCGGCGTTTCAAGTTCTTTTTCCATTGCCACGGTGAACCAGAACTTGGAACCTTTACCTAATTCGCTCTCCACGCCGATTTCGCCGCCCATCAGTTCCACCAGTCTTTTTGAGATGGCCAGGCCCAGACCCGTGCCCCCGAACTTCCGCGTAGTGGAAGCGTCGACCTGATGAAAGCTCCTAAACAGTTTTGAGATTTGCTCCGGGGGAATACCTATGCCCGTGTCGGTTATGCTGAATTTGAGTTTGATATCCTTCTCAGACGATTGCTGCACGGCAACATGGATGACCACTTCGCCTTT
>RPPU01000599.1 GCA_003819975.1 Desulfobacteraceae bacterium | reverse complement strand
TATCTTTGGTTCGAAAAACCGTAAGGGCGCACTTATACATTGCTACGCAACGTGTGCTTGAAAAAGAAGGATTTTCTCGATGGCAATTTACCATCTCAATGCAAAAATTATTAGTCGCTCAACCGGAAAAAGCGCTGTTGCGGCTGCAGCCTACCGCTCCCGTACAATTCTGTACGATGAGCGACAAGGCATGAGTTTTGACTATTCCGCCAAGGAGGACTTGGCCTACTCTGAAATCATGGATCCGGAACATTCACCGGAATGGACTAAAGATCGGTCAAAACTCTGGAATGAGGTTGAACGCGTCGAGAAACGGAAAGACGCTCAACTTGCCAGGCAGATCGAAATCGCCCTACCCGTTGAGCTTAGTCTTGACCAACAGAAGGAACTTGTTCTGGAATTTGTTAAGAACGAATTTATCGGCCAAGGCATGATTGCTGATCTAAATATCCATAGTTCGTCAATTAATCCCCATGCCCATATCATGCTCTCTACCCGCGAGATCACAGCGGAAGGATTCGGACAAAAAGCCCGATCCTGGAACGATAAAGAGAACCTTCTCGAATGGCGTGAGTCATGGGCTGAACATTCTAATCGGCATCTTCAGTTAGCCGGGTTTGATATTTCAATTGACCATCGAAGTTTTGCAGATCGCGGTCTTGATCTTGAGCCTACTAAAAAAGTGGGGCTCGGCTATTCAGAAAATAACTTGAATGAAAGCCAAGTCAGAAATTTAGACCTACTCAACGAAAACCTGAAAATCGCGTTTCGCAACGGCGAAAAAATTATTTCTGACCCGAAAATTGCTCTTGATGAAATATCCTATCATCAAGCTGTTTTCACGGAAAAAGACATTGCAAAATTCGCCAACCGTTACAGCATTGATGCCGAACAATTTGATAAGGTTTTCCGTGCCATCGTATCGAGCCCCGAACTGTGCAATATTGGTGCAGATGCCTGGGGTGAATATCGATTCACAACCAAGACAAACCTTGCCGCCGAAAAAACCATGCTCGTCGATTCTATTTTTCTGGACAAAGCCACTAAACACCAAGTTACTGATAATTTCATCAACCAAGCGATTGTCACCAGAAGCATGTCCAACGAGCAGGAAGCGGCTTTTCGATATATCGCTGATTCCGGAGACGTTACTTGCATGATCGGCTTTGCCGGAGCCGGAAAATCTTACACCCTTGGAGCCGTCCGGGAGGCTTACGAAGCGGCCGGATACAAATGCAAAGGCATGGCCCTTTCGGGTATTGCCGCCGAAGGTTTGGAAATTTCTTCAGGCATCACATCCAAAACTATTCATAAAGCCATGTTGGATATTGAACACAACCGTGAACAATTTACCAGAAAAGACATAATAATTATCGACGAAGCCGGTATGGTAGCGACCAGGCAGATGCAAAAAATTATAAGCGAAGCGCGGACCGCTGGCGCAAAAGTCGTTTTGGTCGGCGATCCGCACCAATTACAACCCATTGAAGCAGGCGGTGCGTTCCGAGCGATTCTAGACCGGGTCGGTTATGTCGAGATCTCGGAAATACGAAGACAAAAGTTAGATTGGATGAAGGAGGCCAGTAAGGATTTTGCGCGCAATCGCGTTAGCCAGGCCCTGGACGCATACAATAAGAACGGCCATGTTAAATCATTTGATAAATTTGACGACGCCAAAGAGAATTTAATCCAGGAATGGGTCAAGGATCGTCTTGAAGCTAAGGACCAAAATAAGGACTCTACGGCCATAATTCTGGCTTATCGCAATAAAGATATTCAAGATTTAAATTCACGGGCCAGGACTGCCCTTTTACAGGCCAAGGCACTAAAAACCGAAGGGGTTGAGGTTCAAACCGAACGCGGGAAACGGATTTTAACCGAGGGCGACCGGATTTTATTCTTGAGAAATGAGAAATCTCTTGGCGTCAAAAATGGATCAATTGGAACTCTTGAAAAAATCGATAAGACCGGCTTGCAGGTCAAGCTTGATTCCGGAGACCGGATCGCTTTTGACCCCTCTATGTACCGTGATTTTGATTACGGGTACGCGGCAACGGTCCATAAAACCCAGGGCGTGACTGTTGATAAAACTTATGTCCTTGGTACCAAGCATTTTACCCGGCATACGGCCTATGTTGCCATGTCCCGGCACCGTGAGGATGTACAGCTTTTTTACAGCACGGATCAGGAAAATTTCCGCAATTTTGACCACCTAAAACTGACAATGGAGCGTAACCAAATTAATGATATTGCAATTGATTATGCTCAAGCTCGCGGTCTGGAGATATCTGATGATATCATTGAAAAATCATATGAAAATATGACCGTTACTCCAACACAATATCCGGAAGATAAACGAATTGACGTTGCATCACAGAGATTGGATGGATTAGGTCCCGATGCACAAAAATATATTGAAACATTGCGAATGCGTGGGCAAAACTGTGAAATCACAGATGATACATCTATGCCTGTCACATACAAAGAAATGGCCGTGGCAATGTTGGACGGCAAAATGTACAGCAGATTTGACGCCGGCGACACTCAATATTTGGTTGAGTTAAAAACCGCGGAGAGCAAAAAAGTTTCAGAGGTTTTGCAGAAAATCGAAGCCGAAAAGCCGAAACCCGAGCTTTCGGCCGGCCAGAGACGTTACATTGAAACCATGCAGAAACAAGGCAAGAATGCCGTGTTTATCAAAGATCAGGAAATCCAGGGGTTTTATGCCGCGAATGCCCAAGTTGATGGTAAAAAGTACGCTTGTTTGGATGACGGAAAAAACCGGTATTTGATTGAGCATCGCAAAGAATTTGATAATCTTTCGTTCCAGAAAGTTTCTTTCGATGGTAAAGACGACCTGAAAAAGGCTTCAGAAATGCAAAAAGAGAAGATATTGGGAAAAACAAAGGATTTGAATTTGTAAAAATCCTTGCAAATCTTTTTTTAACTTGCCATATGTATTCTTGGAGAGTGTTGCAAACCTTTTGATCCAATCACACCACAAAACCCTTCAAAAGGTTGCATCCCCAAAGTTAATTAAAATCTCTCCAAGCCCCGGACCGCCAGGCCTGGGGCTTTTTTTTGATTTAAACCACCACATATGCTTAAAAGCTCTTTCTGGGCCCTTCTTTGCCATAAACAACACAACAAAAACATAGGATAAGGGGATAG
>RPPU01000598.1 GCA_003819975.1 Desulfobacteraceae bacterium | reverse complement strand
TGGAAATTATCCAACAAGGTGAAAAACGCCAAAGGCATGGACCGTCTACTTGCCACATCCGACTATATCTCCATCCATGTCCCGCTCACGGACAAGACCAAAGGCATGTTGAACGCGGAAAAATTCGGACAAATGAAAAAAGGCGTGCGCATCTTCAATTTTTCGCGCGGCGGTATCGTCAACAACGAAGATCTTAAAAAAGCGATCGATGCGGGCGTGGTCGCCTGTTATGTCACGGATTTCCCGGATGATGAACTGCTGCATATGGATAAGGTGATCTGTATCCAGCATCTGGGCGCTTCCACCGAAGAAGCAGAGGAAAATTGCGCCGGCATGGTGGTGGACCAGATCATCGATTTTTTGGAACAGGGCAATATTACCAACTCGGTCAATTTCCCGGGTTGCACCCTGGAAAAGAATTCCGGAACCACCCGTCTGACCATTGTCAACAGGAACGTGCCCGGCATGGTGGCGCAGCTTTCAACCGTGTTCAGTAAAGCCGGCTTGAACATCATTGAAATGATCAACAAGAGCAAGGGCGATCTGGCGTACAATATTATCGATGTCGCCGGTGACGTCACGGACAAAACCGTAAAGAAGATCGCCGAGATAGAAAATATCATCAAGATCAGAGCCCTAAAATGAAATTTTTTGTCTATTTTGACGCTTACGGAAATATGCAGCGCATCGCGAGCGCCAAGGAGCTTGAGGAACAATTCGACAATAGCACCGATGCGCTGTTGAGGTTTATGAACGACCAAGCCCATTCCGCGGGGCAGATTGGCGTTTTTTCTTATGAAACGGAAGAGGAATTGCGGGAGTTTTTGAAAACACAGGCCGATGTTGTTTCGGAATTTTATGAAAGCACATCGGAATGTCGTTCGTATAATTTTTAATTAAGGCGCCAATTGGACCTGATCGTCAAAACGTTTCTTTAGAGCGCCGGACAAGGCCTGGGCCAGGTCTTGGTTTTCGAATTCCACCATCAATTCACCCTGGTCGCCGACAACCAACCGGCCGTATTTTTTAACCGCTTCAGCCACCTCCGTGGGTTCCACGGTCCACCAACCGCGGGTCCGGCGCAAAAGTTCCTCACCTTTGAGGGGCTGAGGGGTGACCAAATCAATGGTCCGAAACCAGGCTGTCCAACCCACCTGAGCCGGGGCTTTCAGGACCGGGGAGACCGGATCATGATAAATACGACAACGACCAAAGAGACGTAAGCGGATCAAGATCTTATTTCCTTTATGAGATTTTGCAGTTTTTTATTATTGGGGAGTATCTCGGGGGGAATGGCAATTCCCCGGGACCGGCATAAATGGGCCAGGCAAAAGAGATACAATCCCTCAAGTTCCTCCTCATTGATGGAGATGCCTTTGGAGTTGGATTCAGCCCAGGCTGATTCAAAAAGGAGTAAGGCCTTTTCCCTGATATCGCGCAATCGTTCATCCCAAGGTGTTATCTCCAGTTTTCCAAGAAAAGAATTTTGAGCCGATTCCAGGCGATTAAAA
This sequence comes from Desulfobacteraceae bacterium, assembly GCA_003819975.1. The sequence goes on along the minus strand of RPPU01000598.1, from coordinate 1,663 downwards.
ATCCGCCGTAAGTAACTCACCTGAGGGTCACGACCCCAGGCATCATCCGTTTGTATGGGCTTGTTCATCATTTTTCAAGGTTAACAATTAGATTTTGGGCTGTCAATCGCCTTCGGTACGATCTGATTTAGTGAGGTCATTTTAGGTAAATGGTTTATTTTAAAAAAGAAAGGTGTTACAATGATATCAATCGTTTGTGAGCGCTAAAGGGGCTTTGTCTCATAATAATATTCTCTATTTTTATCATGATGCGGCTTCCGGATTTTTTTTTCAAACGGCAACTCTCTTATGGTATATTAAACGTTATCGTAAGATCAGCAAGCGCGACGCCGGCCTATTTTAATAGCCCGAAGCATTTTAATGAGTTCGGAACAAATTTGATCGCCACAGCGCTTGCTATGAGAACCCGGAAGCCCTTAGTTGCCGTTTGAAAAAGAAATCCGGAAGCCGTAATCATATATGAACACTGTTATAAGACAGTTAATAATAGCCGGAAAAAGGTCCCTGGAGATGATGGAGACTCGGTCATGCCTGATTTGAGTGAAACAATGGAAAGGATCAACCAACTGGTTGCCCAGAACCGGAAAGATGAGGCGGTTAAGCTGATTTTTCATCTGGTCGTGGGGTATGCGGGGAAAAAAGATTTTATCAATGCCGAATTGCTGCGCAAAAAGCTTTTTGAAGTGGATCCCATGGCGCTTAACGAGATTATTCAAACAGCCGAAATAATCGAAGAGAAAAAAACAGCTTCCATCGATGAAAATCATATGGCCATTTGGTCCGGTTTGTACAACAAGATTTCGCAGGAAGAAGCCAATCTGATCTATTATGCCATGAAGCCCTGTACGTTCAATACGAATGAGTTTGTTTTCAAGCAGGGTCAAAGAAACACCCGGCTTTATTTCGTCAATCACGGGCGCCTGAAAATGACCTGGCTGCAGAATAATTATGAATATTTATTGAAAAGCTTAAACCCCGGGGATATCGCCGGCCAGGACACTTTTTTTTCCAACTCGGTTTGCACCACTTCCCTGATTACGTTGTCGCCCGTCGATATGCGTTATCTGCGTCAGGAGACCGTTTTGCAATGGAAAAACGAACGCTCCGCGCTGGTGGCGAAGTGACGCTAGTATTGTTTTAAAGACAGCTTTAATATTCAAGAATTGCTCCACAAGAAGTCTTTAGACCGCAGAACCCAAAGCCGGCATGATGCAGACGGAACCGTTGTGGCGCAACTTCTGGATGTGTCGGGAAATTTGGCCGGAAGGGCCGTGAAGGCGGACCTGGCGAACATATCCAACGGCGGGCTCTCTTTTACCATGCATATTCCCAAACCGGAGACCGCCCGGCTGCTTTTGGGCCGCAAAATGAACCTGCAATTCATGGTGCCGGCGCACGGCGATCAGCAAAAAATGGGTAAAATGGGCATGGTGGTCGGTGTTCGTTCGCACCCTTTTGACGAATATACCATTCATGTGAAATTTGAAAAGGCTTGAACGCACTGAAGACCCGCAGTCGCAAGCTATCTGAAAAATTAAATAATATCAGTCGGAGTGGGCAACCCGCGTTAACCGGCTCGGCACGATGCCTTTTTTGTTGACAGATCAAATTGTTTCCATCTATAATCCGTCGCTGAATTCGCAGATATTTCTACTCATCATTT
>RPPU01000597.1 GCA_003819975.1 Desulfobacteraceae bacterium | reverse complement strand
TCGAAATCGATATCTTTGACGCGCAAGCGCAAGCACTCGTTCAGGCGAAGTCCGCCACCGTATATCAGGCGTGCCATCAAACCGGGAACACCATCCAGCGCATCGAGCAGCCGCAAAACTTCCGAGTAGGTCAACACGGTCGGCAGGCGACGCTTGCCACGCGCCCTGAAGGCATTACGGATCGATCCGACATCTTTTTCTAAAACATGCCGATAGAAGAACAAAATTGAATTGAAAGCCTGATCCTGTGTCGCTTTGGCCACCCTGCGTTCAGCCGCCAGATAGGACAGAAAATGAATGATATGTTCGTCCTGCAGCTTGTCAGGCGATATCGGCCGCACGCTGGTATAAAATTTCCGCAACCAGTATCGGTAGGTTTGTTCGGTACGATAAGATAGCTGCCTGAGGCGCAGCATGCGTGTCATCTTATCGGAGGCCTGTTTCCACTCCATCGCAAAAGGATCACCCGCTTGATCACCGGCTGGTTTGTCATCAGAGGAAAGAAAATACTTATACAGCCGGATCGCATCTTCCGCCTGTTTGACCTGCCATACTTCACGACGCCGCCCAAGATCATTTAAAAACGATTCAACCCAGTCATCCGCAAAATCAACGCCTTCAGCACCGTCCATCGATCGAAGAAACATCTCAACCCAGCGGACATAAAAAGGGCGCTGCTTTTCAGGAATAACCGGTTGATTATTCAAGAAATCATTGAATGAACCAAGTTCCACCATCAATTTTCATCCTCGCTTGAAAGGACAGCCGTACAATATTCATAATTTAAACAAAAAGCGGTCGCGATTGCCCGGCCTTAACAGATCCCAGGAACGAATGTCCTGAAAAGATGGGAAAGAAAACTATTTGATTTATAGATCTTTTTATGGTTTTTATGGTTCGGATTCCATCTTAAAGTAAAAGCTCAATACCCGAAAAGCCAAACACTTGTCCAGCCTTTTCTGATCTGAAGGCTTTTCTATTAATTAACAGAAACTTACCTGCTTTTGGATTACAAATTGGACAAAACCGAGACAGAAACGCCAAGAAAAACCGGCTGTCCGGTTAATATATAATGTTGGACGAACGACGAAAAACGTCGGGAAGCAAAGAAGTAATATCGTGGGAAAAGGCGCAAGATTAAAGAAATCCCGAAAAAAGCAAAAGCCCGGAGTCGATAAGGCTTTATCCGATTCCATGACGAAGAACTTCCAAAACGAACTGCGCAATTCACCGATATGGGATCAAATGGTTGCACAGTTCGGACAAGAGCGGGCCGAACAGATTTTAAAAGAGTGCAAAGCCGAAGTAAAACCGGGAGATAAATACTGATGCAAGCCGGTATCGTGCAAAGGATCTTCAACGATCACTTCGATGCGTACCGGGGCAACAACATTTTACACTCCCGTGAACGCAACGCGGCTTGGGCCATAATGACTTGCCGGAGCGAAGATCAAGGCTACCATATCGATGCCTGCCCCAACGGCGACTACCAGCAAATCGTCTACAATTCATGCAAACACAGGGCCTGCCCGCAATGCGGGGCAACCGACACACAGCTGTGGCTTGAACGGCGAAAAGCCCAAGCGCTGGCCTGCCCTTACTTTCATATCGTATTTACCATCAGCCATGCTCTTCACATTATCTGGCGGTTCAATCGCAAACTGTTCACCAATTTGATGATGCGCTCCGCCTGGCACAGCCTGCGAGAACTTTTAGCCCACTTCAAGTATTTAGGCGCTCTTGCGGGCGCCGTTGCAGTATTTCAAAGCTGGGACGATGAGATGCGTGAGCACTGCCATCTGCACTTTATCGTCACGGCTGGCGGGCTCAATGCCGATGGCCGCTGGGTAAAAGCCGATACGGAGTTTTTGCTGCCCACACCGGTTTTAGCGGCCAAGTTTCGGGGCAAATTCCTGGCTTATCTCAAACAAGGGTTTTGCCATCTGACCGCCACGGGCAAGGAAAAGCCCGAAGATCAAGTCCTGCGCGCCCCTTCGGGCATGAGCGTGCAGCAGTGCGTGAACCTTTTCAACAAGCTTGGCCGCAAACGCTGGCATGCGGACATCGAACCGGCCTATGAGCACGCCAACGGCGTTTTCAAATACGTCGGCCGCTATATTTGCCGTGGGCCGATTTCCGAACGGCGCATTGTGGGCTACGACGGCAAACAGGTTACGATCGCCTACGCGCACCGGGAAAAGCACGACAAAGCGACATTCAAATTGGAAGCCCAAAGCTTTATCCGCCGGCTGCTCGGTCACGTGCCGGAAAAAGGCACCCACCTGGTGAGGTCCTATGGGCTGTTTCATCCCAATTGCCGTAAGAAGCTCAATCTAGCCCGCAAGCGTCTGGGCCAGGGGCCGTATGTGCCGCAATTGGAGCTACCCAGCGTCTTGGAGCTTTTGCGGCGGATGTTTCCCGATCAGCCGATCGGCCGATGTCCGCATTGCGCAACGGAGCTGCGCACCGTTTTCATATACCGGGGCGGTCAAGCACCGGTTTGGAGGCTTGCCGCCTGATCGATAGACAGAGCAAAATACCAAAAGGGCAGCAGGCTGTGATAAAGCAGTATTGCCAAAAGATGGCCATTTTGACTATAGTTGCAGCATCTCCACCACATAAGATCACACAAATAGAAAAATTTGAAAATGACGAGCTCTGAAAATGGCAATCGGATCTGAAACAAAGGATTTGCGATGCGTTTTTCATTCTCAGAAAAATCCAATATAAGAAGGCCCGAGCGCGTTCGTCCAACAATTGGATGATGCTGACAAACCTGGTTTAATCAGCAGGCCGGAATTACGCAGCCCTTAAGCTTCCAGTGCCGGGGCTACTTTCTTCAGCTATTTACCCAGTTTGCAGCATATCCAAACGTTCGGCGGGTATGATATGAATGAAATCGAAGAGGTTTTTATCTCTGCTTTCGTCCAAGAAGACCGTCAAAAGCCATACAGGGATTTACTCTCACACCCTGAGCGGCGTGCACGGTTTTTCAATCGTCTTGCAAAGTCGCCGGATCTGCGTCCTGAAGTATTTCTTGAGTGTGAGCAGGAGAGCTCATCGCAAGTGCTCGAATGTCTGCATCGAAACGGCGCACCTGATACCTGCTTTGTCATATCGGCATGCCGAGAGATCGATGGCCGTGTGCTTCCACTTGCCGATGTCGTTGCGCGCGTCTTCGCAAGGGGCGAT
>RPPU01000596.1 GCA_003819975.1 Desulfobacteraceae bacterium | reverse complement strand
GAATGTTAGTTTTCAAAAGCTGCTAGCTCTGGTATGAATTTGCAAAAAATGGGCCAAAAAGGACCGAAAGAATAAGAAGATCATACACAAAGCCGCAGGGAATTTTCACACAAAGCCGCGAAGGCACGAAGAAAATATAACAAAGATAATGAATAGCGAATATCGAACACGGAATATCGGGTCCTCTTTCATGACTTGTAAAATCCGCAGACCACCACCAGGGTATTCAGCTTTTCAAAGTAAACGGATTTGCGATCGATATTTTTGGTCGTGGGATTGGTCCATTTGTAATCGATCCAACCGGAGCCTTTTGAATTTGCCAGGTCGACAATTTCTTTGATGAAAAGTTTGCCATCCGTGTCCTTAAAGTCTATCAGGCTCTGCCCGATCAGTTTGCTGTTGGCCCCATGTGCCAAGCATTTGGCGCTGTCTTTTAAATCAGCCACCCAGATATACAGATCGCGGTCTACAAATTGACCTTTGTTGTTGTTAAATTCGGCAAAGGCCTTTTCATTGCCATTGGCTTTTATAAAAGCAACCGCTTTTTGAACCATGGCTTTGGCTTCATCGGCCGTGCCGCCGGCGGCCAAAACGTAACCGACTAAAAAAAGACCAATAAAAACAACAAGAAGCAATTTTTTCATAAACCCATACCTCCCTTAATGAATTAAGTCGATTGAGTAAGGCAGAATTCCGCATCCTTGAAAAGTTATTTACATATTTACACGGATGAAATGTGCAAAAAACGAGCCAAAAAATACAGGGATCAAGGGTGAAAGAATAGGGGTCAAGGGACCAAGGGATCGAGGGGCCAAGGGTAAAAAGATAGGGGCCAAGGGGTTAAGGGATCAAGGGGTCGAGGGTGAAGAACCGAATTGCAGATTCAAGATTACAGATTTAAGATTCGAATCTGATGAATTTTACAAATCTTATAATCTTAAATTAAAGATTTTCAACCGTGAACTCCGGATGATGTTCCTCATCATCCGTTACTATGAACCATTTATATCAACCCTATTTGCGTCAATTTTTCCATATAGAGTCCGAGCGGGCATTGATCGCCGTAGATCTTTTCGAGAAAGGTTCCGGCCAGTTTGTTGAATTCCAAAAAAACCAGACGGCCGTTCGGCCGGATCATGAGATCCGCGCTGTAAAGGCAGGGTCTGGGCGGTAAAGCCCGGGTCAATGCGTGCAGGTCTTCGCGATAATCCTCCAGAAGACCGGGCTCCCAGGATTCGGGCTGCAACAGATCGCCCAAATGGCGGATATCCCGGCCAATCCGGTCAAGCTCAATTCGCGCCGAGAATTTGCGGCATTGCAGGGGCCATTGCCGCCATAATTCGTCCGGCAAGCCGGCGGGAAGGTGCACTTTGTGCAACACGGCATTGTTGTTTTTAAGAAAGGGGTCACGGGTTTCAACCAGTTCCGAAACCAGCAGACCGTTGTCGTGCGCGAACCAGGCGGGATGTTTCAGGGCCAGCTCAAGGAATTGCGGCCATGCGGATTTGGGAAATACGCGATAATCGGAACCGTCGGGCATGCGGGAGCGGGAGGAATACAAGGGTTTGGCAATCAGATATTCGGCGTCGATTTCAGGAAAGGTTTTGCTGTCTTTGTGAGTTTGAAGTTGTGCGAAGCCGGACAGAACAATTTGCTCAGGCAAAAACCGGGCGGTACGGGGATGGTGGGTTAAAAGATCCGCTTGAGCGGCTTTGCCGGCCAATTGCGGCGAAGCCCAGCCGATGATCTGTTTTCCCTCTGCTTCAAGTTTGTCGATTAAAGCGGGCGGGATGCGAGCCGTGAATTGCATATCGAAAAGATCGTATTTTTTGTAAAGGTCTGCGCCGCATTGCAGGAAAAAGCGTTCTTCGATGAGTTCGATGAAGTGGCCTCTGTGCGTATATTCGCGCACGATTCCGGGGTAAGTGCCGGTTCCCGTAATGTAATCGGCGGTCTTTTGGCCTTGGCTGTTTGCGGGTAGGGTGCGAGACAGGAGTATTTCCGTTTCCCGGGAATTTAAATGGCGTGTATTGTCCGGCCGGTCATGGAGCAGAAAGTTGAAATAAGGCCAGGAAAGGATAAGAGCTGTGTTTTTCGGCATGGGGGTTTAACCGCGAAGAATAAGAAATGAGAATAAGAAGTGTAATCACGGAACAATTTTAAACAGCACAAAATTGTGTACACAAAACAATTTTAAGCAGCACAAAATTGTGTATACACGAAAGTTGTCGTTGCAATCAGTTCTTAAGTTGTTCAGTTATGGGTTCAGCGAGTTACGAGCGCTGAACCCGTGAAGTGTCAAACGTCAAACATGAAAAGTAAAGAATCAGCACGTCTTCAGGAAACTCGCAACTCGCAACCCGTAACTCGTAAACTGAACAACTTGGCAACTTTTTTGTTTGCTAATGTTTGTACCAGGCTTCGGAGTCGGGGTTGCCGTTGTCCAGCATGGAATCGGAAACGTTCTCGGATTCTTCCGGTTCCAGATTCCAACCCGGAGCCATATGCATATTGGTTGAATAGTCGGTTGCGAGATTCATACTCTTGCCGGAGCCGGAGGGAGAAAGAGTCGCGGCCTTTTCACGTTTATTTTTGGGTTTTCGGTTTATCATGCTAACCTCCTCTAATTTAAGGGTTAAATAAAAAATGAAAAGAAACGCAGCATGATGTTGCGTTTTTTCTCGTAATTACATAGTAGCTTTTAGGATATAATAAGTCTGAATACTTAATATTGCGAGATATCATAATACAGCCAAAGGTTATATGCAAGAGATATTAGCGCAGGTAGCCGGAATTCAGGAGTCGGAAAATTTAACTAATGAATATCTCAATAACAAAACCCAGAGTCATAAGATTATAAAACGCCGGGAATGAACACCTTCTTTCTTTTGAAATAGCTTTCTTTGTAATAGGCTCTTGTAATAATTTGATAAATGAAGCAGGCCACGCGGATATCTTTATGACAAAATCCGTCAAAATCCGGCGGCCGGAAAATTAAAATCAACCACCAAGACGCAAAGGCACAAAGAAAAATAAAATATTTAAAAAATTTAGTGTCCTATCGTCTTAGGCATTGCGCGTAAATAATTTGAACAATTTTAACGAATAAAGGTCGAGCACTGATTTAATATCGTCATATTTTTAAAAATAATGATTCACCACAATTGACACCTTTTGGAGTGCGCGGACGCGTCCGCGCTT
>RPPU01000595.1 GCA_003819975.1 Desulfobacteraceae bacterium | reverse complement strand
TTTTTAATTTTTTTATTGAAAAACAATTTGGAATCGTTTAATCTCCGCATTTTTAAAAACTAAATTATGAATTAAATTTCAAATCACATTTAAAATTTTATTCACAATTAATTCAACAAGTTGCAAGGAGGAACCATGTCGATCCAACAATCTTTTGAGAAACTCCAATCAATCCGGACAGCTGCCGGACCAGCCCAGACCAAGGGCCTTGACGACGGTACGATCAAAAAATTTCTATCGCACGACAAGGATCTGGTCCGCGCCATTGATTTGGGTGCGGAAAACCGTCGTCAAATGGAGGCCACCCATGCTGAATTTTTCAAAATGGATGAAAAAGAACTTTGCCTGAAACTTCAGCAACGGATTCTGAATTTTTATCCGGCCGCCAGTATCAACCCTTACGTGCCGCTGGCCGCGGCCGGTTCCTGGATCGTCACCTCGCACGGCGCCGTGGTTCATGATTCAGGCGGATACGGCATGCTTGGCATGGGCCACGCGCCCGAGTCTTTACTGGCGGCTATGAGCGCGCCCATGGTCATGGCCAATGTTATGACCCCCTCGTTCAGTCAGCAACGACTTACCGAGCGTTTGACCAAAGAGATCGGTCGCAGTCGCGGGCAATGCCCCTTTGACAAGTTTGTTTTTCTCAACAGCGGTTCCGAGTCTGTAACCTTTACTTGCCGGGTTGCCGATATTCACGCGCGCCGCATGACCGATCCGGGCTGCCGCCAGGCCGGGAAAAAAATCATGCGCATAGCCGTAAGCGAGGGTTTTCACGGTCGTACCGAAGGGCCGGCGCGTTTGTCCCACTCCTGCCGCTCAGCCTATGCCAAACATCTGGCTTCTTTCAGGGATCCGGATAACCTGATTTTCATTCCGATCAACGATCTGACCGCCTTGCGTCAAACCTTTGCCGAAGCAGAAAAGAACCATGTTTTTTTTGAAGCTTTTTTTGTGGAACCGGTCATGGGTGAAGGCATTCCCGGGCTGGCCCTTTCCCGTGCTTTTTATGACGAAGCCCGCAGCCTAACCGCCCAAATGGGCACCTTGCTGATCGTGGATTCCATCCAAGCTGCCTTGCGCGCCCAGGGTTGTCTCAGTATTGTGGATTACCCGGGTTTTGAAACTTGCGCGCCTCCCGATATGGAAACCTATTCCAAGGCGTTGAACGCCGGGCATTATCCTCTCTCGGTGATTGCCCTGACCAAGGAAATGGCCGATATCTATGTCACCGGTCTCTACGGCAATACCATGACCGGAAATCCGCGCGCCATGGAAGTGGGCTGCACGGTGCTCGATTCCATTACCGAGGAGATCCGCGAAAACATCCGCGCGCGCGGCCGGGAGTTTATCGTCCAATTCGAAAAATTATCCCGGGAGTTTCCGGGCGCCATCGACCAAGTCGTGGGCACCGGATTGATGGTGAGCGCCATGCTCAATCCCAAGCGCTATCGCGTGCTCGGGGACGGCGGTTTCGAGCAGTACTTGCGCAAACACGGCATCGAGATGATCCACGGCGGCGAAAGCGGCTTGCGCTTCACGCCTTCTTTTAATATCACCAGCGCGGAGATCGACATGATCGCGGACCTGGTCCGTCAAGGCCTCCGGGAACTGACGAACAAGGACTAAAGCGTCGTTAACGGATTACAAACCAGACGGGGCTCCTGCTAAAACCAGGGGCCCCGTTTTGCTGCCGACCGCCCTGGCCGTCCTTCCGGAAACTCTTCCGGCGTTGATCTCGAACCGACCGGCGCTCGGGAGCCCCCCCAACCAAGCCCTGATCGGTGGTTCGATTATCGGGCTCTGCTGGTTGTTTCTATGCCGGCGGAATCGAAAAAGATACCCCTAGAGACAAGTAAGAAAATCCGGTGGACAATTTCCTACCCATGGCTTAATCTATAAAGTATCTATGCACATATTGAGGTAAAACAAATGGAAATTATATCGTCCAAGGTTACCTCCAAAGGACAGGTTGTAATCCCTAAAAGACTGAGAGAAAAATATGGGATACGCTCACTCACGGCAATCCGCTGGATTGAGAAGGATCAAGGTATTTTGATGGTACCCGAGTCCGAGGACCCGATTAAGGCCGTTCGGGGAATGTTAAAAGGTTCCGGGATATTGCAAGCTTATTTGAAAGAAAAGAAAATCGAAAAGCAAAGGGAACATAAAAAAATTGAAAGGATCAAATAGTTTTGTCTTCGAGAGTTATGCCCTTATTGGATATCTCGAGGATGAGTCCTTTTCAGACCGGATTCAACATGTTCTTACACAGGCCAAGAAGGGCACTATTCATCTGTATTTCCACGCCATTCACATGGGTGAAGTCTATTATATCACCTTGCGGGAACAAGGCCGGAGCTTGGCGGACTTAGCCTATTCCAGAATTAAGGCTTTACCGATAAAGCTGATCGATCGCATCGACGAAGAACTTCTTCTGTCCGCTGCCGATCTTAAAGCAAGACATACTATTTCGTATGCCGACTCCTTTGCCGCGGCTTTGGCCATGATCAATCATTGTCCCCTGTTGACAGGCGACCCGGAATTCAGATCGCTTGAAAAACAAGGTATCATCAGCATCGAATGGCTTGCATAATCCCCTGAACGAGTTAAGTCAAATAACATTCCTCGCCGTCCCGCTTGCTGTACCTTGAAAGGATCAAAAGGGGGATCTTCTTTAAGTCTCTTTTTTCTTCGCCGGAACTTGTTCAGTATGATCCATCCAGCCCGCTAGATTTAAAGGGCTAGCGCCCCTTGAACTCCGGTTTTCTCTTATCCAGAAAAGCCCGGGCTGCTTCCCGATGGTCTTCAGTTTCGCTCAAAAGGGAAATCTGCGAAGAGATATAATCCAGATGCGCGCGCAGGGTGCCGGTTTGGGCCTGGTAAACCGCCCGTTTCATCATACGCAAGGCCAGGGGCGGCCGGCTCGCGATCTTTTCCGCCAGAGCCAGGGTGTGTTCCATCAGTTGATCATGGGCCACAACCCGGTTGACCACGCCCAACCGCAAGGCCTCTTGAGCGTCGAGCACATCGCCGGTCAATAGGAGTTCCAGCGCTTTGGATAAACCCACCAACCTGGGCAAAAAATAGGCTCCGCCGTCACCCGGCACAACCCCCATGAGGATATAAGACTCCGCAAACCGGGCCCGGTCCGAGCAAACCCGCAGATCGCACATAATCGCCATATCCATGCCGGCGCCCATGGC
>RPPU01000594.1 GCA_003819975.1 Desulfobacteraceae bacterium | reverse complement strand
CGGGGACCAAACCATCGGACTTTATACCGTCTTCGCCTTTGGCGCCGGATCGCAACTGCTTCAAGACGCGGCCAAGAACGGCGGTTTTATCGATACCAATGGAAACGACCGACCCGATCTCGAAAGCGAATACGACGCGGATGAAGATGATTTTCCGGATACCTATTTTGAATCCGATGACGGCTATGAGCTGGAACATAAACTAATGTTAGCCATCACCGATATGCTTAAAAGGACGGCTTCGGGTTCGGCTGTATCGGTTTTGTCCACTTCGGGTGAGGGTGAAGGCAACCTGGTTCAGGCTTTTTTCAGACCGGTGGTCACTCCAAGCGGCGGAGGTAAGGATGTAAAATGGACCGGTTATCTCCAATCCCTGTGGGTGGACAGCTATGGTTATCTGCGCGAGGATACGGACGCTGATTTGACCCTGGATGTGACCAAGGACAAAGTCGTCAAATATTTTTTTGACACTGCCGATGGAACAGCTAAAATAAAACAATACCCGGTCAGCAGCGTAACACCCTATCCTGATGCCGTGGGCGATCATTTTGACATTATTGCTTTGGATGAAATTAAACCCCTTTGGGAAGCGGGTAAAAATCTTTCCCAACGCAGCGCGGATGACCGCAGGATTTTTACCTATCTTGACAAAGACAAGGACAGCCTACTGGACGAGCCGTCGGCGGATGACGATCCTTTCGACGATCAGGGTGAAGTCGTGCAATTCACGGTTTCGGGTGTCAGCGCCATTAAACCCTATTTAGGGGTGGCCAATTATACCAGTTGGAAGTATTTAGGCAATACTCATGATGCGCGCGCCAATAACCTGATTCAATATATCCGGGGCAAAGAAAGCGGTTTTACGGGAACCTCCACCCTAAAAGTGCGCACGCGGACCCTTGACGGCGATGTCTGGAAGCTGGGTGATATCGTCAATTCCACTCCGGTGGCGATTGCCAAACCGCCGGATAATTATCACTTGATTTATGCCGATTTATCCTATTTCGATTATTGGTGGGCCAATCGCAGCCGGGAGACGGTTGTTTATGTGGGCGCCAATGACGGGATGTTGCACGCTTTTACTTCCTGGCAGTTCAGTCGTCCCGGAGTATACAGTACTTTTGTGCGTCCTGCTGCTGCTTCTCCGTTGGAAAAAATCGGCGATGAACTCTGGGCTTACATTCCGCAAACTTTGCTTCCGCACCTCAAATGGGTGGCCTCCGATTCCTATACGCATGTTTATTATGTGGATTTGCAACCCAAAATATTCGATGCCCAGATTTTCACCCCCGATGCGAAACATCTTGGCGGTTGGGGCACCATTCTGGTCTGCGGTCTGAATATGGGCGGAAAGAATATTTGGTCCGAAGACTCATTCGATAACGGATCCGGGACTTGGGTCAGTGAGAAACGCAATTTTTACCCCAGTTATTTTGCCATGGATATCACAGACCCCCGCAATCCGCGCCTGTTATGGGAGCGGACCTATACGGATTTGAAAATGACCACTTGCATTCCGGCGGTTATGAAAGTCAAAGAGAAGTGGTATCTGGTTTTCGGATCAGGACCTGACACTTATAAAGGAACCAGTACCGTTGAAGGGCATATCTATATCGCCGACCTTAAAACCGGCAATACGATACCGAATTCCGCCTCCTTTGCTTCCGGGGTCACCAATGCCTGGCTCTTTGCAAGCGGTGTGTCTAACGCTTTTATGAGCTCGGCCTGTACCCTGGACATGGATTTGAATTACAATGTGGATGCCGCTTATTTGGGGGAGACCTATTATCAAAGCGGCACTTGGAAGGGCAGGCTTCACAAGATTGCCGTTCCCTGGGACAGTTGGGATACGGGCGTCACTTCCACTTATCATGACGATCCTTTGGACTGGAAACAAACCATTCTTTTTAATGCTGCTAAACCGATCACGGCCGCACCGACCATCAGCCTTGACACTTTTGATAATGCCTGGATTTATTTCGGTACCGGTCGTTATATTCATGAAGACGATAAGCTTAACAGCGACACCCAATATCTTTTCGGCGTCAAAGACCCCTTTTTCAATAAAAAATATACCGGGACCTATTATCATAATTACGCGAGCTCTTTGACGCTGGATATCACCAACCTTTTTAATGCCGACCCTTATAATGTCTATTTAGGCGGCACGACCATCTATCAGGGCGCTAGTTATTTTGGCACTTGGGATGATTTACTTGCCGCAGCCCGGGCCAAAGAAGGCTGGTATCGCACCCTGACTACGACCAAAGAGAGGGTCGTGCGCAAACCTACGATTCTGGGCGGGTTGGTCCTATCGCCCTCTTTTGTGCCCGGCAGCGATATATGCGGATTTGGCGGCGATAGTTACCTATACGGACTGTATTATGAAACCGGAACAGCCTATTATGAGTCGGTGTTTAAAAACGGTGTGTTCAATAATGTAGTTTTGGATAAAATCAGTCTGGGTATTGGAGCTGCATCGGCACTTGGCATTCATGTGGGCCGGGAGATCGGGGCCAGGGCGTATATTCAGCAAAGCACCGGGACCATTGTCGAAGAAGAGGTCAAACCGGCTTTTGACATAAAAAGCAATTTAAGGAGTTGGAGGGAAAAATGGAATTAAGCCGCGAAAGGAGTATCCATATGCTATTTCAAAAAAGAGTCGGGATGATCCTGGTCGCTATCCTTTGCGTATTTATTTATTCAATGACTGCGGAAAAAACCCTGTGGGCTCAAGAACAAGGACCGATCAATCCGGGCGCAACCGTGGATGTCCAGATTAAAAATAAATTCAAACAAGGCTTCTTGTCCGACCAGGGCCGTTTTATCGTTACATCGGAGACCACGGTTTTCATGGAAAACGGTCGTGAGATTTCTTACGACCTCCTGCCGGTTCCTTGCGAAGCCAAGATCACTTTTTATCCGGCCGTGAACAGCGATCAGACCGCCCTAAAGATCGTCATTACCGATGTTTCCCCCGGAGCGGTGCGTTATTTTCAAGCCCCGGCTCCTGAATGAGAAACCATCATCCTTTAAAAATGAAAAAAGGGTGCCGTTAATAGGCGCCCTTTTTATTTGGGGTTTCAAGAAGAGGAAGATTGAATGTCGATGGTGGGCGGTACAGGATTTGAACCTGCGACTTCCACCGTGTGAGGATGGCACTCTCCCGCTGAGTTAACCGCCCGAATTGAGACATGCATACAATAGAAT
>RPPU01000593.1 GCA_003819975.1 Desulfobacteraceae bacterium | reverse complement strand
GCCTTCGGGACCCGCTATGCCGGTCACGGAGATCGCCAGATCGGTTTTGAATTTTTGGCGCGCACCGGTTGCCATTTCCAAGGCGCAGGTCTGGCTGACCGCGCCCAACTGGTTAATGGTCTCGGAGTCCACTCCCAGCAGATCGATCTTGACGGCGTTGGAGTAGGTAATACAACCACCTAAGTAGTATTGGGAACTGCCCGGGATTTCGGTCAAGAGTTCGCCGATCATGCCGCCGGTGCAGGACTCGGCCGTGCTGAGGGTGAGGCCGCGCTCGCTTAACAGCCGTCCCACCACCTGGGGCAGGGTTTCGTCGTCATAACCCATGATCTTGAGGCCGAGTATTTTGCGGATCTCCTTCAGAGCCGATGCAATCTGCTTGTCCGCTTCTTTTTGATCCTGGCCGGTCGCCAGCATTTTGAACCACATCTCGGGATAATGGGCGCGGAATCCGTAACGAATCGCGGGGAATTGTTGCATGACCGGTTGCATCTGGAGATCGAGGTGGGATTCCGGTATGCCGATGATCCGGACCCGCTTATAAGAGATGGGCGCCGAATCAAAATTTTTCTTGAGCGCGATCAATTCCGGAAGGATGGATTGTTCGAGAATGGCTTTATATTCGCGGGGTACGCCCGGCAAAAAGTAAAAAGTACATTGCCCGAATTGAATTGAAAAGGCCGGAGCCAAACCGATCGGATTGGGAATGACCCGCGATCCTTGGGGCACCATGCTTTGCTTCACATTGTTTTCGGTGAATTCGAAATTCAGGGATTGATAAACCTGTTTGGCGCGTTCGAGGCTGGGTTCGTCGATGACCGGTTGAACTTGCAGTAATTCGCAAACCGCTTCAATGGTCAGATCGTCTTCGGTGGGACCTAGGCCGCCCGAGAACAGGGCCACATCGGCTTTATCGGCCAACTCGCGCATGAGACTTACAATCTGGTCCTGAAAATCGCCGATATGAATATGATTGGAGACCAGGATGCCGTTCTTGAAAAGCTGTTCTGAAAGCCAGGCGGAATTGGTGTCGGCCAGTTCGCCGTACAGGATTTCATCGCCGGTAGCGATAATGGTGATCTTCAAGTTATTATTTTTTGGTATTAACGACATTTTAAACCTCGAATATCAATCAGTAAATTATTAATGAAGAAGTGACTAAAGTTGAAAGTGTCTAAAGTGCCTAAAGTTTTTTTAGATTCAGAATTTTGAATTCAGGCTTGTTATGGATTATGGCGCAATCTAAAAAATTCGGATTCCGGCTTCTGGTTTCTTCCTTCAGCCTAATAGGCTATAGTCTATCCCCCTGGTTTCGTAACCGTGAACCCTGAACTGTGAACTCGGGTATCTATAATCCCAAATCCCCCCACTCATACTGCATCAGAGCCGCAAGAGCGATGCCGGCGGTTTCGGCGCGCAGAATGCGTTGGCCCAGGGAGACCGAGATAAAACCGGCGGCAGAGGCAAGCTTTACTTCGGTTTCGGTAAAGCCGCCTTCCGGGCCGATCATTCCGATAAAATGTGTTTGCAGAGCAGAAGCTTTCAGCAGGCTTTGCAGACCTTGGGATTCTTCCTCTTCCCATAAGATCAATTTTAAGCCGGGTTCCGCTTCAAGTTGTTTCAGTGTTTCTTCAAAACCACGGATCGGATCAATCGATAGAGGGACCGTGCGCTCGGACTGTTTGGTCGCGCTTTGAGCCACGGCCTGCCAATGGCGCATCTTGGCTTTGGCTTGCGCGGCATCGAGTCGCAACACCGTGCGCGAGCTGATAAAAGGCCTGAGCCGGGTCACGCCGAGTTCCGATATTTTTTCGATCAAGAGGTCCATGGCGCGCGATTTCAGGACTGCTTGACAAAGGGTGAGATCCAGAGGAGAAATCGTCAGAGCCGGCAGAGGTTTTTCAAGTTTCACTTGTATGTGTTGACGGGAGATGGAATCGATGCGGCCCTGATACTGCCGTCCCTGGCAGTCCGATAAAATCAAAGGGTCGCCCGGTTTCATGCGGAGCACTTTACAGATATGCCGGGCTTCCTGGCCCGTCAGGGTGCAGCATTCCGCTTCAGGATCTATTTTTTCAATAAAAAATCGGCGCATGGTTTTTTCTCGAAGTAGGGGCGACCGGCCGGTCGCCCCTACCCGGATGATCGCACTGATTATCCTGCTGAAAAGAACAATTTCAGGTTTTCACACCTTCACACGTTCAAACGTTCACCCGTTCACGCTAAGGCCTCTGGCCGCTTAAAGATCAAACAAACCCACTCATCCTGTTGCTTGGTTTTTTCCAAAACCAACCCCTGGGCTTTCATAACGGTTTCCACTTCCGCAGCCTGGTCCCGAAGCAATCCGGAAAGGATTAACCGGCCGTCCGGTTCAAGCCGGGGCGCGAAGAACGGGGCCAGTTCCAGGATGGTCCCCATAATCAGGTTGGCGACCACTAAAGGAAAACAATCGGTCACTTGGTCCAAAGGTTGCTCGGAAAGGGTGATCCGATCAGTCACCTGGTTGAGTTCGATATTTTTTTCCGCCCAGGCCAAGGCTTCGGGATCGTTGTCCAAAGCCAAGACGCGGCCGGCGCCCAGTTTGGCGGCATAAACGGCCAGGATCCCGCTGCCGGTGCCCACATCCAACACGGTTCCCCGCGGCTTTAAAGGAGCCGTTTCCAGGGCTGCCAGGCACATACGGGTGGTGGCATGCTGGCCCGTGCCGAAGGCCGGACCCGGATCCATTTTTATGATCCATTCCGGAGGGTCCGGGGGAACAGGCTCCCAAACCGGGACCACCATGAGCCGGGCCGTTATTTTATCAGGTTTGAAGAATTGTTTCCAGTTCCGGGCCCAATCTTCGGTTTCAATCTCGGTAAGGGTCCATTGAAGGGATCGGATTTCGGGGAAAATAGTTTGGAGGTCTTTGATGAAAAATTCTAATTGAGTTTGCAGGGATCGGGTGTCAAAGGGCGCGGCTAAATACCCTTTAAGCCGCGGTTGCGGGGATTCGGTCAGGACCACGCCCTGACAGCCGAGATCGAACAGGAAAGCATTCAGAGCTTCATGAGCGACAGGAGGAGCACTGGTGGAAATCTCCAGCCAACCGGGAGCGGCGGGAGTTGGATGAATCACGATTTCTCCATGGAAAAAATGGGGGGACTTTTTTGGAGTCCCCCCATTTTTATTAAGCTTTTTTAAATACGTAGTTCATCTGGCCGTTGGGCAGCTTATTG
>RPPU01000592.1 GCA_003819975.1 Desulfobacteraceae bacterium | reverse complement strand
TGTGCGCCCGGCGCGGGCTGTCCTGAATGCAAAAAGTTTTTACCTGATAGCCCAATTCGGCCAGGGTAGCCGAAGCGGAAGCGCCGGCCAATCCGGTTCCGACGACAATGATTTCATATTTTCTTTTATTGGCCGGGTTAATCAGCTTGAGTTCAAAACGATGCCGGTCCCATTTGGATTCCAAGGGACCAGCCGGAATCTTCGCATCCAAAAGCATGAAAGACCTCCTTATGTCCTAAGCAAAATGCAAGAAAAGGGGAATGGAAGCAAAACCAACGGATACGAAAAATCCGAACAACAGGCTCGCTCCCCGGATCAGGGGAAAATATTTGGGGTGATTGGCTCCCAAGGTTTGAAAAGCGCTCCAAAGACCGTGCCGCACATGCAAGCCCGCAACGATGACGGAGAAGAGATAAAAGGCAATATAATAGGGACTGGCAAACGTGGCCGCCACCATATCAAAAACGGTTTGACCGCTCAGGTCGGCAAAGCGGAAAGTGAGCACATGAATCAGGATAAAGGTCAGCAGATACAAACCGGTGTACGGCATAATGGCGGAACTCCAGGTCCGGCCGCCCGCGCTTTTTTTCACCGCGTATCGAATGGGTCTGGCCCGCAGGTTTTCAACAAACAGCAGCAGTCCAAAGGAGACGTGGCCAAGCGCCAAAGCGATCATGCCGAATTCGACCGCATTCAATAGTACGCCGTAGGAAAGCAAATGCCCGGCATAGGCGTTAAACATCTCTTTGCCGCCGTAAAGGGTCAAATTGCCGAGCAGATGCGCGCAGAGAAAACCGCTAAAGCAAAGACCGGTGAGGGCCATGACCACCTTTTTACCGACGGAGGAAAGGAGGGTATGTAAAAGCCAGAACATCTGTTATCCTTTCTTTTTTGCTTTTAATGCAGCAGGCGGATCCCGCAGCTCTAAAAGGGATCCGCCTGAAAAATTCAACGGTTTTGGAAAAGATCCGGTCTAAAGGGAAGCCTTGCAAACCTGGGCAATGGCCGCGGCCATTGCTTCATCTTCTTTACGGATATCGTCCAGGGTCTTGGGCTTGACGGCCGCCGGCCTGGGTTCCAGGCCGTATTTCCATTTCAGGAATTGTTCGCCGGAGGTGGGATAAAGAGCATAGACCAGAAGATCATAATCGTCTTTGGCCAGACTGCCGATTTTTTTACGGTCCGCTTCCAGTTCCGGCTCCAGATAATCGGCTGCCCGTCCCGTGATGGGTTTTTGACCGCGTTTATAACCTTTTAAAACGATTTTACGGACTTCGGGATCGATTGGGGTCGGGGTTTTGCCGTACAGACCGAAAACCAAATCCTTGACCTCATTGGTGACCATTTTGTATTTGCCGAAAAGTACATTCAGCACCGCTTGGACGCCGACGATCTGGGAAGTCGGGGTGACCAGGGGCGGAGTGCCCAGTTCCTTGCGGGTGATCGGTATTTCTTTATAAACCTCGGGTAAACGGTGCAAGGCCTTGGCTTCTTTAAGTTGGCTGACCAGATTGGAGATCATGCCGCCCGGCACTTGATGGGCCAAAACAGCCGTATCAATGACGGACATATTATGTTTTGAAAGATAATCCCGGTATTTGGGGGCAATGGATTCCATATACTGGCCCAGGTCGAGCAAATTATTCAGGTTTAAATTTGTGTCGCGGGTTGTACCGTGCAAGGTGGCGACGATCGGCTCGACAGCCGGCATGGATGTGCGCAGGGCAAAAGGCGCCAAACAAGTATCCACGACATCCACTCCGGCTTTGATCGCCTCCAGATAAGCCATGGAAGCCATGCCGCTGGTATAGTGGGTGTGTAAATGGATCGGAATATGAATGACTTTTTTCAATTTTGTGATCAGCTTGGCAATATCAAAAGGCGCCATAATACCGGCCATATCTTTAACGCAGAGGCTGTCGGCGCCCATGTCCTGCAATTCTTTGGCTTTTTTGAGATAGTATTGCAGGTTAAATACCTTGCCGCCCATGCGTCTTTCCGTCAAAGTGTAACAGATCGTGCCTTGAAAATGTTTTCCGTTTGCTTTGATCCTTTCAACCACGGTCTGAAAATTGCGATAATCATTCAAAGCATCGAATACACGGAAAATATCCATGCCGGCTTCACAGGATTTATCCACAAACAAGCGGGCCACATCATCGGCATAATTACGGTAACCGACCAGGTTTTGACCCCTGAGCAGCATGGTAAAGGGAGTTTTTTTGATATATTTTTTAAGGGTTTTCAGCCGTTCAAAAGGATCTTCACCTAAGAAACGATGCATGGTATCAAAAGTGGCGCCGCCCCACACTTCCATGGCCCAAAAACCGACTTCATCCATTTTTTCGGCAATGGGCAACATATCTTCAGTTCGCATTCTGGTGGCCAAATTCGATTGATGACCGTCTCGAAAGGTATTGTCCTGAATTTTCAGCGGATTTAGCGGGCCGTTCTCTAAAAAAGCGTTCATTTTATTTTAAAACCTCCATTTGTTTTGAACAAAAATTTTTGAACCGTTCATAATACAAGACGCTATTTACCATAATGATTTTAAAGTGATCAAGTTAAAAAATAATCTAATCAACAATTGAATCTAAAGAAAATTTTGATCTTGGAATCATCCATTTTCTCGGTTCCGTCACGGAATAGTCCGAATAAAGCTGGCGGTCAAACGCAGATAAATTCCCGATTGCTAAAACTGACAAAAACCGGTATATAGGTCGATATGAAAAATGAAATGATAAGGACCGGTGAGGGTGATCTGGTCCTGGTTCATTACCAGGAGCAACCGGCGGTTTATGCCCGGGTGGAAACGATCCATCCGGATGTGAAAAAAGGGTGGTTCCTGGTGACTTTGCTGTTGCTTACCTTACCGGCGCAGACCGTGACCTGGATCTTACGGGACGAATATATCAACGGCGAACCCTATACCATGGGCGGGCAATCCATGCGCTTGGTAAAAGTAAAACATTCGGAACCGGCGCCGGCAGCGCCGGAAGACCAAAACAACCGGGATGAAAAAAAGAACAATAGACATCCGCGGGTGATCCCTTTTAAAAAACCAAAATTGAAATAGAAGGCCATCATGATGAAATCTCTTGTTATTTTTTGTTTACGGCTTTTACTTTCCGGTTTTTTGGGCGTGATCATCGGACGGATTTTTTTTCACGGTACTCCGGTTTTCAAGGTCTCCCTGCTGGTGCTGGCGCTCCTGGGCTTGGC
>RPPU01000591.1 GCA_003819975.1 Desulfobacteraceae bacterium | reverse complement strand
CGAGATCCTGAGCAAAAGTCAGAAGCAGGGCCATTCCGGCAAAGCCGGTGACTTTGGTTTGGTGAAGGGTGCCGAGTTTGAAATTTCGGAGGCGTTGGGATATCATCAAATCGCCTTTCTGGAGAGTCACATTATCGGTGAATTCTCCGGGTTTTTTGAGCGCCTCTATTTTATCCGGATTGCTGGGAAAATTGAGACTTTTTTTTGTTTAAAGAAATATGTCCCGCCCTTAGGCGAATATTGGGGGGGGATTAACGCCTTGTATTTTCTCCCTATTATATATATATAGAGAAGTCGTTTAATTCGGAGAGAAGCTTTGAAACGGTTTCCCCATATCAAACAACTTGACGCCCGAGATTGCGGCCCTACCTGCTTGGCCATGATCAGCCGCTATTATGGAAAAACGTTATCCATCCAAACTTTACGCGAACGCAGCTTTATTTCCCGAGTTGGGGTTTCCCTGTTGGGGATCTCCGATGCGGCCGAATCTATTGGCTTTCACACCATCGGCGCCCGTTTGAGTTTTAAACAACTTCGTGAGGAAGCACCTCTGCCGTGTATCGTCCACTGGAAGCATGTTCATTTTGTGATCGTTTTTCAAATCACAAAAAAAGCGGTCTGCGTAGCCGATCCGGCTTTGGGCGTCATACGCTACACCCACGAGGAATTCCTGCTGAACTGGGTTGATCGTAAAAAAGAAGGAGAACAGCAAGGATATAGCTTGTTGCTGGAGCCCATGGCTGAGTTTTATCGCCGGGAAGACGAAAAAGAAAAACGATTGAAAATTTCTTATTTATTCTCCTATATCCGGCCTTATCGCCGTTTTGTCTGGCAACTCGTATTAGGCTTGTTCTTGGGTAGCATTTTACAACTCATTTTTCCTTTCCTGACTCAATCGATCGTCGACAAGGGAATCAATGCCCGCAATTTGGGATTCGTCAACGTTGTCTTGGTCGCCCAGCTCATGCTGTTTTTCAGTCAAACGGCGATTGATTTTATTCGGGGTTGGATCTTCTTACACATCAATTCTCGGATCAGTATCTCTCTCATCTCCGATTTTTTAATCAAGCTGCTTAAACTACCACTCGGTTTTTTCGATTCCAAGTTGATCGGCGATCTCATGCAGCGTATCGGCGATCATTCCCGGATTGAATCGTTTCTAACGTCTGCCTCCTTGAACATTCTCTTCTCTCTGCTTAACTTTATAATTTTCGGATTGGTTTTGGCCATATACAACTTCACAATATTTGGCATATTTATTTTTGCCAGCATCCTTTACGTGATCTGGGTCGTAGTTTTTATGAAGAAACGTCGGGAGCTGGATTACAAGCGTTTTATGCAGCTCTCCGACAATCAGAGCAACCTTTACCAAATGATCATTGGTATCCAGGAGATTAAACTCAACAACTGTGAGAAACAGAAAAGATGGGAATGGGAAAGTATCCAAGCCCGAATTTTTAAATTAAAAGTCAAGGGTTTAAGTCTCGGACAGTACCAACAATCGGGCGCTCTCTTCGTCAATCAATTAAAAAACATCATCATCTCGTTTGTCGCGGCCAAGGGAGTGATCAATGGTGAGATGACGTTGGGGATGATGATGGCCGTTCAATACATCATCGGTCAACTCAACAGCCCGATCGAGACATTCATAGGATTCCTTCACTCGATGCAAGATGCCCGGATCAGTCTGGAGCGGCTCGGGGAAATATATCAACGTCAGGATGAGGAGCGACCCGGCGAACACTATATCACTCATTTACCCCAAGACCAGACGATAACGGTCAGCAACCTTTCCTTCCAATACGAGGGGCCTCATTCCGAAAAGGTGCTGAACGAGCTCACCCTGACCATACCCGCCCGCAAAGTAACGGCAATCGTCGGGGTGAGCGGAAGCGGAAAAACCACGCTAATGAAGATTCTGCTCGGCTTTTACCCCCCGACACGGGGAGAAATTCGAATCGGATCGCAACTCATCCAGGCCATCCACCCGCGCGTCTGGCGCCAGCATGTCGGTGTTGTGATGCAAGACGGCTTCATCTTCTCCGATACGATTGCTCGGAATATCGCCGTGAGCGAAGAATTGATCGACAACGAACGGTTGCAACAAGCGGTGAATATGGCCAATATCAGCGAGTTGGTCGAATCGCTGCCGCTGGGATCCAATGCCAAGATCGGTCTTGAAGGGCACGGTCTTAGCGAAGGGCAGAAACAAAGAATACTCATCGCCCGCGCGGTCTATAAGAATCCCAATTTTCTCTTTTTCGATGAAGCCACCAATGCGCTTGATGCGAATAACGAGCGAGTGATAATGGAAAATATGAAAACTTTTTTTACCGGACGGACGGTTGTAGTGGTCGCACACCGTCTCAGCACGGTCAAGCGAGCTGACCAGATCCTCGTCCTGGAAAAAGGTCAGATCGTAGAACGCGGTACACATGAGGAGTTGATCGCCATCCGCAGATCCTACTTCAATCTCGTGAAAGACCAGATGGAACTGGGATCATGATCATCAACCACATACCGGAATTCTACCGGCGCTATAGGCTGTTTTTTCGACTCCATTTTTATCTGGATTAATGAACATGTCGGATTCACGGGAAAAGCTTAATGAAATCGGATTCTCTCATAGCGAAGAAGTCCAGGATATCCTCGGTTACATTCCCGGGCGGATCATCCGTTGGGGTATCACGATCATCTTCCTGATCATCGCAGGGTTTTTGGTGTTTTCCTGGTTCTTCAAATATCCCGATCTGATCTCCGCGCCGATTATTGTTTCGAACGAGAATTCTCCGGTCCCGGTTATTGCCCGAGTGGACGGACGCATTCAGAAGCTGTTCGTGAGAGATGACCAGAAAATGGAAGCCGGCGCCCCCTTGGCGGTACTGGAGAATCCAGCTGATTTTGACCATGCCTTGAACTTGAGAACCCAGTTAAGTCAGCTTCCCGCGGATTGGACTGCGACACCCGATGCATTAATCAAAACTGATTTCCCCCGTCAATTAAACCTTGGCAACATCCAGGCATTTTATGAGGAATTTCGCCTCGGTCTTGAGGAATATCGTCTCTTCAGACAACTCAATTATTTTCAAAGCAAGATCGATTCGATGCGGAAACAGAAAAGCATTTTCCTCAAGATTATCGATAACTTAAACCGCCAGAACCTCATTCAGGAGGAAGAGTTCCAGCTCTTGCAGAATCACGTTCGGCGAAACGAAGATTTATTCAAATCT
>RPPU01000590.1 GCA_003819975.1 Desulfobacteraceae bacterium | reverse complement strand
GTCCATTTGCGGCATGGTCAGGTCGAGGAGCACGCACCGGATGCGGTTCTGATGGGCTCGTGCGAGGACGGGACGTAGTTGGCTAGGTTGACTTGTTAAATACAGTAGATAGGAATATGGTTTATTGTGAAGAAATAAAAAAAAATAAGAAATCAGTAGTTTCAGTTCTCTCAATCCTTTTAATGTCTATTTGAAAGGATTTTATACAGTCAACATAGCCAACAACGTCCCGCTCGACGTACAATCCTTTTAATGTCTATTTGAAAGGATTTTATACAGTCAACATAGCCAACAACGTCCCGCTCGACGTAATAAATTCAGTTAATTAAATCGGTTGATTTTTGCACGAAAAAAGTGTGTATTGGTTGCGCAGAATGCGGTGGAGGAAGGAACCATGCTAAAAAAAATAACCCTAAGCGCTGAACAAAGCCTGATCCGGAAGTCTCGGGAAAAAGCCCGGCTTGGAAGCACGACGCTCAATAAATTGTTCCGGCAATGGCTTGAGCGCTATGCCAAACCAAATCGCCTCGTTTCCGATTATAAGCATCTTATGCGCAAGCTTTCCTATGGCAGGGGGTCGAGTTTTAGGCGGGATGAATTGAATGAAAGATGTTCCATTATTTATCGCTAAATCCCTCCTGTCCTCCTTTTCAAAAGGGAGGGACTCATTTGGTTGTTCTTCGTTTGTCAAAGAGTTGCTGAAATATTTTTTAAGCTTTCCTTTGCTTTAAATCCTAATACCTTGCAGGAATCAAATAGTATAGGGGTGGAATCGAATAAGATCGGTTATGTAGGGCGGATTTCTCCTAATCGCCTTCAGTCTACAGCCTATTCACCTGATTTTCGTATCATCGCCTCCGGCCACCAGCCGATGGCGGTGACGTAGCGCTGGAACTCGATCTGCTCGCGTTGTTCGATTGCGCGGATCCAGTCGGCCAGGCAGGAGGCGTGATGGACGATCAGGGGAATGCTTTGAAAGGGGAGAATATCCTGTTCCAGGCCGTATTTGCGGACCACGCTTTGGATGCCCTGCAAAACTTCGGGCATATCCCAGGGCGTGGGATGGATCAGACCGTGCTGGGCGCCGTCATCACGGCTGTAAAACCATTGCAAAGGAAACATTTTCTTGAGCCAGCGCATCAGGCGGATGGCTTCCAGGTTGGTGTTGAGATCCGTACCTTTGTGGAGTTGTTTGAGAACATGATCGCTGAAGGATTCAAAGCCCACGGAAGAGGCCAGAATGCGCACATCCATTTGCCGGGCCAGGCGCAGGGCTTGCTCCAACTTCTCCTTGGCGCCCACAAACCCGTCGGCCCGCAGAGTCAGATTGATCTGGGAGATGCGGGGACCATTGTCCTTAAGCGTCTGCAAAAGATTCGGCAGACCGGGCAGGGGGGTTTCATTGATCAGTTCAAAAGGAATTTTACGGTCGTCCGACAGCTCGGGCAGGCCCCGGATTTGGGCCAACACGGCTTTTAAGTCCAAGGCGCCGTGAAAACCTTTGTCCACGGCTACGTCGCAAAAACTGCAACCCTTGACCTTCAAGCGCACTTTGGGATTAGGCCGGTTGGAGAGAAAATCAGGGTAATCCACTTCAATCGTTTCCATACGATTGGCATGGGGGCAGCCGATCTGCTGCAGAATTTGGCCGATATAAATTTGCAAAGGTTCCAGGCCTTGGGAACCGAGACGATAGATCCGGGTCCAATCGACTTCCTGCAGAAATTGTTCGTCCCAGGGCTTTTTAGGATTCTCCCGGATCTGGCCGTTCGAGTCGAGATAAAGCAGTCCGGGGGTCTCTTGCCATTGCGCATCATCCAAATGATTCAAAAGATGAATGGCTTGCTCGGCCGGGCCCCGGAGGGCACAAGAAAAATAACGGCTCAGGCCGCTAAAGCGTTCGGTATGGTTTTGCCAATCTTTCTCCCCTTTATAATCCGCATCAGCCTGGGGGCCGGCCAGGATAGTGAAGGCGCCTTGCGCGGTCCATTCCTTGGCCAGATCGAAAAGGTCTTCGCGGCCGCTCAGGGTGGAAAATCCGATCAGGGGCCGGGCCGGTCCGAAATAATCGGTCAGGGTTTTTTGGAGCACGGTTTTATCGTCCTCACGATCCAGGGCCAGAACCGCGCAATCATACTCCGTGTTTTTTTGAATAATCGTGGCGGCCGTTTGCGGTCCCAAAAGGCCGTAGGATTCGCCGTTGAAATAACTGGAGATAATGATCATTTTTTTTCGAGGCATTGGCAGAACCTATGAAAAATTTTCACATTGAATGTTTTTAACCACAGATGGGCGAGATAAGCACGGATTATTTCACCGCAAAGGACGTAATTTCAGAAGATTTTGAAATTACTCCAGAAGACGTAATTTCAGAAGATTTTGAAATTACTCCAGAAGACGTAATTTCAGAAGATTTTGAAATTACTCCAGTGTCACAAAGTTCGCAAAGATTTTTATTTTTTCCCTTTTCCTTGAGGAAAGGAAAAGGGAAATCAACCAACCCTGCGGGGCTTGTTCTTTACTTCATGCGGTGGCAGTTAATTTTATTAAATGGCTAACCCTTCAAATGGTTATAAAATGACCACATAGTACATTGTGTTATATATCCGCAGTCGTCGTGGATATTTACGGTAAAAAAACTGAACAACATGACCTCACTTGAAATATTAGCGGTTTTCCATTAGACTTTCAATTGATTTAAAGGGTTTTCATTCTTACAGTATACAAGGTACGAACAGTAAGGGGGTTATTTCAGCATGCTGAATGCGCAGGAGCGCGAGCGTTACGACCGCCAAATCATGATCGAAGCGATCGGCGAAAAAGGCCAGGAAAAACTGCAAAAGGCCAAGGTATTGATCGCCGGGGTCGGGGGTTTGGGTTCTCCGATTGCGATCTATCTGGCTGCGGCCGGAATCGGGACCTTGCGGATCGTGGACCAGGATGTGGTGGATCGCAGTAATTTGAACCGCCAGGTATTGCATTGGGAAGAGGATTTACAGCGGCCTAAGGTTGATTCGGCCGTGGAAAAACTAAAAAAATTGAACCCGCACATTACGGTGGAGGCGCTCCAACAGACCATCACGGAAGAAAATATCATGGATCTATCGAGCGGCATGGACGCGATCGTGGATGCCATGGATAATTTACCGATCCGTTATTTACTGAACCGTCAGGCCATCCAAGACAACATCCCCTTTTTTCACGGGGCCGTGCGCGGTTTTGAAGGCCGGGCT
>RPPU01000589.1 GCA_003819975.1 Desulfobacteraceae bacterium | reverse complement strand
GGTCAGTATCAAAGATAATTGACTTTTATCATGTAATTTAATAAGAATCTATGAATTAAAGAGCGGCGGGACATCTTAATACAAGAGTTAAATATTGATAATAAGCCTAAAAAATTATCCGAAATCCCAAATGGTTATAGCCACCTATCTATCTGCTGAAAATATCCATCAAGACATGGTCAATAAGCATTCATCAGCAAAGTAGACAGGCCCTAAAATCACTTGGAGCTATATTATATTAAAATAATTCGTAAAATACTAACGTTTCCATCATTTATCCTCTCTTTCTTTAAATATCCGGGTGAATGTTATCGTGAAAAACAGAATGGTTTCTATATTTATCCGAGTTTTTTTACAAAACTCGCCATTAACGATTGCAACCCTATGAACGAAAGATAAAGATCAAATTCCTTGCAGTATGGAACCGGATGACCCCCTGAATGATCTTCTGGAAAAATCCGTCTTTTAACGTTGGTACATTAGATGATGAATAAAAAAATTGATTCCTTTCCCATCAGCCAAGCTCAAAGACGGATATGGTATGCGGAACTGTTGTATCCCGGATCCGGGATCAACACCATCGCCGCTTCGGCCTGTTTTCCCGATCCAATCGATTTCGTGTTGCTTGCCAAAGCCATCCATGAGGTCATTTTTAAAAATGACGGGATGCGCCTGCGGATCACGGTTCAAAACGACGACGTCAAACAATATGTTTCCAATCCTATTGAGAAACCATTCGATCTCCTGGATTTTCAGTGCTCCGGCAACAAGGCATCCTTTTCCGATTGGGTCAGAAACCAAAACCGGAAAGCGTTTGATCCGATTGATTGTGATTTATATTATTTTGCCTTGATTTTATTTGAAAACGGCCAAGGCGGGTATTATGTGAAAATGCACCATCTGATCAGCGACGCCTGGACCATGGGACTGATCGGCAATGAAATTTATACCGCTTACACCCGCTTAAAACTAGGACCGGAAACCGGCAACGACCGGAACCCGTCCTACCTGGATTACGCGGCCCGCGAACAACATTACCTGGATTCAACGGCATTCAACAAAGACCAATCATTCTGGAGTGACCGGTTCGCCGGACTGCCTCCTGTGCTGAACCGACTCTCCGACCGTTCCCCCTCTGCCGATCCGACTTCTAAGCGGGCCGAATTCATCGTTTCTGATGTGCTTTGCGCCGATATGAATGCCTTTTGCAGCCGGAACCGCTTATCGCCCTATACCCTGTTTTTGGCGGCGCTGGTCATTTATATTTACCGAACCACGCCTCAGGACGAGGTCATCCTAGGCACTGTTTTTCATAACCGGACCACGCCCATTGATAAAAAAACCATCGGCATGTTCATCAGCACGATTCCTTTCTTTTTGAAAGTCCGGGAGTGCGATTTTCTTTCCTTTTGCCTGCAAACCGCCGCTGAGCAACGATTGATCGTGCGCCACCAAAAATATCCTTACAATCTGATGATTCAGGACTTGCGGCAAAGACATAAGAAGATAGAGAGACTTTTCGAAGTTATTTTATCTTATCAAACCATAACCCTGAATCAATTTGATTCCCAGTGGTATCAGAATGAAAGCAGCGACACGCCGCTTTTGATCAACATCAGCGACCGCCAGGGATCAGGCACTCTGAAAATGGAGATGGATTACCGGAAAGACTGTTTTTCCGAAGAACGAATTGAAACCATCCATAACGGCCTGCTTAATGTATTGGCGGACGGCATCAAGAACCCGGATAGACCTATGTCCCGACTCGATCTACTGTCGCAAACGGGACGTCAAAAACTGCTGATAGAGTGGAACACTACTAAGGCGGAGTATCCCCAAGACCGTTGCGTACACGATTTATTTACCGACCAAGCCGAACGGACGCCGGACAGAATTGCGCTGGTGTTTGAGGATCAGCAACTGACT
Organism: Desulfobacteraceae bacterium; assembly: GCA_003819975.1. The sequence continues at coordinate 1,315 of RPPU01000589.1, read as the reverse complement.
TACTATGACTTAAATGCCCGTGCCAACCGGCTGGCCCATTATTTAAGAAAACAGGAAGTTGAACCGGAAAGCCCTGTGGGAATATGCCTGGAACGCTCCCTGGAGATGGTGATCGGACTTTTAGCCGTTCTGAAAGCCGGCTTCGCTTACGTGCCCCTGGACCCGAGTTATCCACAGGAACGCATTGCCTTCATGCTGCAGGATTCCAGAGCGCGAATTTTACTGACCCAGTCGAATCTGGGTCCAGTCATCAGTCATCCGTCATCAGTTCATTCTCCGTCTTCTTCAGCCTTTCTTGCTTCATCCTTCATCCTTCAGCACCTGATGACAGCTACACGTCATCAGTCTTCATCCTTGAAGATAGTCCACCTGGACACGGACAGGGAAACCATACAAGGAATGGATGGTGTAACCATAGCCGCACAGCCATCCCATGGCCCAAAGGTTGCAGTCGAGAGCGCAAATCTGGCTTACCTGCTCTACACCTCCGGTTCCACCGGGCGACCCAAAGGAGTGCTGATCTCCCACCGATCGCTGATCAATATCCTGGATAGCATGCAACGAGAACTGGGATTGGGCGAAGAAGACATCTTATTAGCCATAACAACCATTTGCTTTGACATCTCCGCCTTGGAGCTTTACCTGCCGCTGATGATCGGAGCGCGGTTGATATTAGCCGGCCGAACCGAGACCGCTGACGGTTTGCAACTTTTGGACAAAATGAATCGATCCGAGATTTCCGTGCTGCAAGCCACGCCCGTGACCTGGCGATTGCTTTTGGCCGCCGGGTTGAAAAAGAATCCGGCTTTAAAGATCTTATGCGGCGGTGAGGCCTTGCCTTGTGAACTTTCCGCCGAATTACTGCAAAGAAGCACTTTGATCTGGAACTTATACGGACCGACCGAAACCACGGTCTGGTCTTCAATCCGGCAAATCAAACAAACGGCAATGGAACCGTACTTGAACGGTCTGGAAAGCATCGGCCGGCCGATAGCGAACACGCGGATGTACCTATTGGATCGTCATCTGGAACCTGTGCCTTTGGGCATTACCGGTGAATTATACATTGCTGGAGCCGGTTTGGCGCGGGGGTATCTGAACCGGCCGGACTTAACCGCCGACAAGTTTATCCCGGATCCCTTTGATGGTGAAGGCGGACGGCTGTACAAGACCGGCGACCTGGCCCGCTACCTGACGGACGGGAACATCGAGTTTCTGGGACGGAAGGACACCCAGGTGAAAATCCGAGGCTTCCGGATCGAGCTGGGGGAAATCGAGACGGTCTTAAGCCGCCACCCTGGGGTGAAAGAAGCCG
>RPPU01000588.1 GCA_003819975.1 Desulfobacteraceae bacterium | reverse complement strand
ACGGGTACGGATGTCGCCATTGAAACCGGAGACATTGTTTTAATGAGCGGCAACCTGGGCGGTATTGCCAAGGCGATCCGTTTGAGTCGCGCGACCATGCGCACCATCCGGCAGAATCTGTTCTGGGCTTTTTTTTACAACGTTGTTCTGATTCCGGTGGCTGCGGGCGCGCTCTATCCCTTTACCTTTGTTCCGGATGCGCTCCGGCAACTGCATCCCATGTTCGCGGCCCTGGCCATGGCCCTAAGCAGCATCACCGTAGTCGCGAATAGCCTGAGGCTGTATCGGGCCAAAATAATTATTTGAGCAAGCTATCGATTGATCAAAAACAGTTCGACTTCGATTTTTTCGGTATTTGAGATTCCCCATATAAAGCCCGCTAACAAATCTGTTCATCAAAATCATGTCAGACTTCGTGTAAAAATTGCAATCCTATAGGTCGTTTTTGGCCTTTTATTTGCATAATACATAACCGCGAATAGCTCTGATTTTATGTCCTATGAATATATGTTGCATGGAAACTGATCTAAATATTATTTCGTTAATGTTTTTTTAGCCATATTTGTTAATTTAGACTTATTCAAGAGGTATCAATTTATGGATGTGAAATTCATCAACCCATTTATCGTCGCCACATTACATGTTTTAAAGACCATTTCCGCTATGGAAACTGAGGCGGGCAAGCCGTTTTTAAAAAAAGATAAATATGCCCGGGGTGACGTCACCGGTATCATTGGCCTAATCGGCGACGTACGCGGCAGTGTTTCGGTCACCTTTACTGAAAAATGCATTTTGACGATTGTGAGTAAAATGTTCGGCGAAGACCAAAAAAATTTAAACGATGAAATTAAGGACGCCGTGGGCGAGATCAGTAACATGATTTCAGGCCAAGCCCGGCAGGCGCTGGAAGGTCTGGGCCGAAATTTAAAAGCCGCCATTCCCATGGTGATCATGGGTAAAGATCATTCGATCTGTCATATCACCAGCCATCCCATTATCGCGATCCCGTTTAACACACCGGCAGGCGCGTTCACGATCGAGGTTTGTTTTGAGGAATGAAAAGCATTTAAAAGCGGATTTTTAAACAAAGGACACGGAAACGAAACAACCTATCTGGAGAAATCGGGGATTTGAAAGTTAATGCTGATCCAAGCTAAAGGGTTTTGGCATGATTGATATCCGTGAAATGACGGTTTTGATAGTGGATGACATGCCCAATATGATTAATTCCATCAGAGGCATGCTGAAGATCCTGGAATTCGGCCGGGAGTTTTTTTCAGCCAACAATGGGGAGGAGGCCTGGCAGGTTCTTAAAAAGCAGCATATAGATATGGCCATCTTTGATTATGATATGCCCATTATGACCGGAGTGGAGCTGCTGCGCCAGGTCCGGGATGACCGCGATTTGCGCGATTTGCCGGTGGTCATGGTGACGGCTCAGGCTTACCGTGATTTTGTGGCTGAAGTCGGGGAATCGGAAGTGGGCGCCTATATTTTGAAACCGGTGACCGTCAAAGTTCTGCAAGATAAAGTTTCCCTGGTGGTTAAAAACGCCAATAACCCGCCACCCATGGTTTATCACTCGAAACGCGCCCGTGATTTTGAAGAGCAAGGCAATTTGGATGCAGCCATCGCCGAAACCCTAATGGCCATGCAGGCCAATCCCAATGCCACCCGGCCGATCCGGGAGATGGGTTATTACTATTTCAAGAAAGAGGATTTTAAGGAAGCGGAGAAGTGGCTTTTGCAGGCCGCGAAGTTAAATGCTTTGGATGTGTTCGCTTTTCATCATTTAGGCGAACTTTATCTCAAGCTTGACGATATCCCCAAAGCTTCAAAGTATTTTGAAAAGGCCATGAGCATCAGCCCGCGGCATTTGACGCGGGGGGTTAATTTTGGGAAAACGTTGGTGGTGATCAAACGGTTCAAGGAAGCGATTAAGGTTTTTGAAAGAACCTTTCAACTTTCCGATACGCCCTGGCATTTAAAGGAAGAGATCGCCGATTTTTGCCTGCTCAACGAAGCGGATGAATACGCGGCAGTGCTTTTTGAACAGCTGGCTACCCAATTTCCAGAGCGAAGCGACTATAATTTAAAGCTCGGTATGGCTCTCGAAAAAACGGGCGATAATAAAAGAGCCATTTTGTTCCTGAACCGCGCCGATGCCATCGATAAAGTCAATGTCGATGCCAAGATCCGTTTGGCGCAGAATTATTTGGTGCTGAATAAACCGGTTCTGGCCGAGCGTTCTTTACGCGAAGCCATAAAGGTCGCTCCTGAAAATCAATTAGCCAAAGAACTTCTTAAAAAATGTTCTTTAAAGTGGTGATTCATGCAAGGCAACAAAAAATTACTGCAAGCCCTGATCAAGATCAATGGAATATCATTCGATAAAAGTCTGGGATTCAATCAAAAGCTGCAGAACATTCTGCTGGAGATTCTGGATTGCATGCAGGCCAAAAGAGGTTCGATTATGCTGGTCAAAGGCCGCCGGCAAATGGAAATCATGGCGGCTACGGACGAGAAACTGATCGGTTTGAAACAAAGCCTGGATAAAAAAACGCCTTCAACTTGGGTGGTCAAGAACCAAACGCCGCTGTATGTCGACAATATAAAAAAGAACCCGCTATTCAAGAAACGGTACAGTCATTACACCGGTTCCGCTTTTTTACTGGTGCCGATCAAGGGCGACGGAAAAACGATCGGAGTTTTGAACGTAACCGAGAAGATCGGCAAGGATGTTTTTTCAAAAGAAGAGCAAGGAGTTCTTCTGGACATAGCCGGGCAGGTGATCTCGGCTCTGGAAAATCAGCGCCTGACCGAATCCCTGGTCAGAAAACGCAAGATCCTCCAGGAAAAAAACCTACAATTGCAGAAACTGGAAAAGCTGAAAGCCGATTTGTTCAATATGCTTATTCACGACCTTAAAGGTCCTTTGGCGGAGATTGTGGCCAACCTGGATATTCTTTCATATTTGCTTTCCGGTGAAAACCTTGAATATGTGAAATCGGGCCAATTGGGTTGCGACACGCTTTTTCGCATGGTTTCCAATTTACTGGATATCGCCCGTTTGGAAGAAAACAAGCTTGAGTTGCTTTTTCAGGAGATCGATCCTCAGGATATCGCCAAAGAAGCAGCCGGCCGTATGTTCGGGGTGGCCAAGGCCAAAGGGCTCACGATGGTCGAAAATTTTCCTTCGGTTCCGGGAGAGGGGCTTCTGCGCGCCGATCGGGAAATGCTT
>RPPU01000587.1 GCA_003819975.1 Desulfobacteraceae bacterium | reverse complement strand
ATACGCTCTATGCCACCCATTGCAGAGGAAACCGCTCTTATGGCGTGGATAGTGATATGGAAAACACCGTTTACTTTGTGCAGAACGAAATTTGGAATAACGGTGCTGCCGGTTTAAAATCAACACCAGCCGGGAATACCTTGGGGGTGAATGATTTTATTGCCGCACCTGGCGGTGGGACACCGACTTTAAACTGGGCTGTATTGCAATAATCATTTTATTCCTATTATCGTGGAGCTTATTTTTCACCTGGCGCGACGGTGGTTGCGCCGGCCATTAAGCTGAATTTCAGAAAAATAAAATTGCTTTCCTCTAATCTGCTTTAAGCAAACTTATCTTTTTTTTGTATCGAGAGCTGTCAAAAACTGCCAAACGGATCGGGCGTATTGATCCCGATACTGTTTCAGGGCAGGTGCTCGTTGGACATATTCAAACAATACACTGCGTGCTTGGTCTTTTTTGTCTGCGATGTATAAAAGATAGGCCCGGAACGAATAATAAAAATCATTGGATTGGCTTTGAGGATCGAGACGATCGGTTGCCAGGTTCAAGTATTTTTCAGCTAAGGCGTAGTCTTTTTCTCGGGTGGCGCGGGCGGCGAGGTGTCGAAATAGTTCAATTAAACTTGGTTCCTTTTGAAAGGCTTGATTGAGTTGGTTTTGCCGGATTGTTTCGCTGATAATGTCCTGCGCAACCTGGTCGCTGCGGTAGGCCCATAATACATAAGGCGGGTGCAAATCATTGCGAAGGCATTGGTCCAGTTCGGTTATTTGCGGCATGGGTTTCGCGAGCAATCGATCCAGAGTCGACCGAAAGGAAAAATGGCGAATGGTTTCCTCTTTCAAGGGTTCGGGCCAGGCGGTTTGGATAAAAGAACTTTTCATGAATTCGCTTTGGCATTTTTCCGGGTCCATGAATCGATAGTAAAGAGATAGATCGGAATTTTCACCTGAATGCGGGGATAAGCGTTGGGGAAAATTGTCTTCCAGGGGCGATGTCTTTGAAACCCAGGCGCGAATCTCTGAACGGTCGGCGATAAAAAATGAGCCGATTTGACCCGGGTTCATAAATCCTAATGCTTGCATTTCCTTGTTGACCCTATCATCCTTCCATTGGCCTTCGAATTCGGAAACCGTGATATGGGGCAAAGGATCTTTAATGCCGACCATCATCCATTCGAGTTCCGCACCTGTCCAGAGAGAATTATTCTTAAAAACATTACTGAAAGCTTTAAGGATTGCTTTGCTTTCTTCCTGGCTCATCTGGTAAACCGGCAGCCAATACGTGACGATACCGCCGGGATTGAGTCGATCATGAATCAGTTGAAAATATTCTTGGGTATAAAGGTTTACGATGCCGGTGCTTTTGGGGGGCGGCGGTTCGGCTGTAATGAGATCATATTTTTTTTCAGTGGTTAAAAGAAAAAACCGGCCGTCTTCCACATGGGTTGTAACCCGTGGGTCATTTAACGGGTTTTCTTTTTCAGTGGGATAAACCACCCGACTTAATTCAAAAACGTCTCGGGAAATGTCGACAAAATCAATATGCTTAAGCGTCTTTGTATCCGTGAGCGCTTTGGCGGTCGATCCGCAACCGTAACAGATCAGCAAAGCGTTTTGGGCTGAAGGATTTAGGGTCATGGGCAAATAAACAAAAAACTTCATATAGCGTTTGGAGCGTAAATTCGTACCCGACATGGAAAGGCTATTGGTAACTAAACGATGATAATGGGGTTTTTGCAGGATATCTCTTTGCAAATACTGAATGGTTTCCGTAATACCTTCTTTATAAGCAATGCGATTTTCCACGGTGACGATCGATTTCGGCAGCGTTAGATCCAGATAGCGATCTTGCATGAAATGGAAAGGGAAAAATATGATCACCACTATATATAACGATAGAGCTAAAATATTTTTTCTTTTTGTGATATAAGACCAGGACCAGTTTTCGGAAAATAAGAGAGAAAGGGCGGCCAGGCCGTAAAGCAAAGCCAAAATAAAAAATGAAACCTCCACGCCATAAAGCGGCAATAGGACTAGACCACCGATCAAAGATCCCAGCATGCCGCCGGTGGTATTAGTCAAAGTTAGAATCCCCGTCGCTTTAGTTTCATTATTCAGCCTGATAAAAAATAATTTACCCAGCAGGGTATAAATCAATCCGGAGATCATACAAATGGGTAACATTAAGATGAGCGATGATATCGCAATCTTTGCTAAAAAAGATTGGTACTGCATGAGTTCAAAAATAGTGCCGAAATTGGCGTATAATATTGCAACGGCTATTCCATTGCCGAATAATAAATAAATGAGCAATTTTTGTGAATCCGGATAAATTCTAAAAAGATATGAAGCAACTAACCCGCCGGTGCTGATGCCAAGCAATACGACGGAAAGCATGATGGCGAACGTCCAAGTGCTGGAAATGAAAAATAGCAAGATGAATCTGAACCAGATAACTTCAAGGGCCAGCAAAATGAACCCGCACAAAAAACTTGATAATAGGAGGTTGAAGGTTTTCTTTTTATGATCTGTTTTGCTGACTTCAGTAACAGGCGGAACAGAGATGGACGGAGTCGTATATTTTTTGTTGATCATGAGCGCCAGTAAGGCCGCCAGCATATTAAAACCGGCTGCGATCATTCCGGATCCGCTGATCCCCAAGTGCCGGATCAATAAAAATTCGCATAATAGGACACCCAATACCGCTCCCAGTGTGTTCCAGCCGTACAGAATTCCCAATATCTTTCCGAAATTTCGATCAAACCTATATAACGATTTTACCAGTACCGGCAAAGTAGCACCCATGGCGGTTGAAGGTATTAGCATGAGGAAAAAAGAAATGAACAAACGCAGTCCATTTATGAAAATAGGGCTATGGAGAGCGATTTTAAATAACGGAGATAATACATAAGTCAGCTTCGGCAGGAATAATACCAGTAAAAGACCAGTAATGGAGATTCCAGCTTCCAATAGGGCATAAAATTTCAGGGGATTTTTGATTCGGTTTCCCCAGCGCACTGAAAACCCGTTTCCTAGGGCAAGTCCTCCCATAAAGCTGGCCAATACAATCGAGCCGGCCCATACGCTGTTCCCGAATGTTAAGCCGGCCAAGCGAAACCAGAGGATTTCAAAGATGAGAGCCGCGGCGCCGGAAATCAAGAAAACAACAGATAAAAGTATAGTCATAGGAATTCCATGGTATGAATTTTAAAATGAAAATTTTAGTAAACAGTTATCATTAT
>RPPU01000586.1 GCA_003819975.1 Desulfobacteraceae bacterium | reverse complement strand
GCCGATGGCTTCCATTTTCTGGGCTTGCTGCAACTTGGCTTCCAGGTTTTTCTTCTCCGTGATATCGCGCACCACATTCACCACACCGCGGATCTCGCCCTCTTCGGATCTCAAAGGCGTACAGGTTTCGGAGGTGTACACAACGGAACCGTCCGGTAAATAATAAGGAATATCGTCCTGACGCATGACTTGACCCTCCATGGCCTGGCGGATCATGTGATCAATACCCTTTTGAATGAGACCGGGAAAAAAATTCCAAGCGGTCTTGCCGTCTTGGATGGTTTTTTCATGGGTCATTTTGGAAAGCCGCTCCATGGCCTTGTTCCAATAAGTGATATGATAATTCTTATCCAGCACCACGATGCCGTCGGTCATGGATTCCACGATACTGTTCAGAAGTTCTTCGCTCTCCCGCAAACTCTGCTCGGTTTTTTTACGGTCCCTGATGTCACGCACGATCGACAAGACCGTGGGTCGGCCCTTGAGTTCGAACAAATGCGCATGAGCCTCAACCGGCATCCGCTGGCCGTTTTTGGTGACATGCACGGTCTCAAAAAGGACATGTTTTTCCGTAAACAATCTTTTGATGCGTTCCGGAATCTGCTCCCGAATCTCCGGACTGGTGAGTTCCCAAGAGGAAAGCTTGGCAAATTCTTCCTTGCTGTAGCCGTAAATCTGGCAGGCGATATCGTTCACCTCGATATAAGTGCCGGGTTGGTCTATAGCTTTTGGTTGATGCACCAAAACCGCATCCGTTACATTATTAAAAAGCCGGCGATAGCGCTCCTCGCTCTCGCGCAAATTCGCTTCAGCTTGCTTGCGGTCCGTGATATCCAGAGCTGTAAAAGTGATTCCCGTAGCCCAATCTTTAGGATCCAAGGGCGCGGAACTGAGCAATATATCCAACACGTCCCCATGCTTGCATCGCCAATGGGTCTCCACTGTGCCGATGCCGAATTCCCGGATTTGTTTATATTTTTCGCGGCCTACATATTCATAATCTTCTTGGGTCGGATAAAGAAGCCGGGCTTCTTTTCCCAGCAAATCTTTGTCGGTATAACCCAGCATGGTGCACATCCGTTCATTCACCTGGGTGATGACCCGGTTCACCACCATCCCGACGGCCAAAGGCGCGGCCCGAAAAATGCTTTTGGTAAATTTAAAAGCTTCGGCTTGGGTGCGGGTCTCGTTCAGCTCCCGTTCCAAAAACTTTATTTTTTGCTCTAATTCCTCGTAAGTTGCTTTAACGGTCATGCTTTTTCTCCTGATCATCATAAACACAAAAAGCTTCCACCGACGCCAAAATGGGATCCAATGAAAGCTTTGTCTGCACCTATCACCACATCTCACCCCCTTACTATAAGGGTTACCGAGATCACCGCAGTATGAACGGCCTGGCCAGGATACAATTTTCTAATTATTTAACTGATTAAAACCGTGCCCTATTCGTCGCTCATAAACCATGACCCCTGAACAATGGGACTTTGAGCTTAAGGTTTTTTATTTATACCTGAACCTGTTTTTCTTTTCAATGATTCTTATTTGCAACCGGCATACCTCTGTAATTTGCGATCATACTTGCACATCCCTTTTGTTCAGGCTATGATGCAAAACAATTTTTTAAAGGAGCACCGCCTTTTTTCAACGGATTCAGCTGGTGCATAAGCTGGTTTTTCATCCGGGTTCATGATAAACCAATCAAGGCCCAACGGGCGATTAACATTGCAACTTATTGAATTTTATGCATTATTTTTAAAATTAATTCGGAAAGGAGTAACAACGATGTCGGAAATTAAAACATTGGGAGTAGTAGGCTCCGGCCAGATGGGCGCCGGAATAGCTCAAGTAGCGGCCGCGAGCGGGTTAATGGTCGTCATGAGCGATATTAAGGAGGAATTTGTCAAACGCGGCTTGGGAGCCATTGAACAAAGCCTGGGTCGCCTGGTAAAAAAAGGCACCCTCACGGCGGACAATCAAAAAGCGATTTTGGCCAAAATCAAAGGCACCACCAATCTAAAAGACATGGCTGGAACCGATTTTGTTGTGGAAGCGGCTACTGAAAACGAAGAGCTAAAACTGCAACTCTTTCGCGAATTGGACGGTTGCTGCCCGCCGAACGTGATCCTCTCCTCCAACACCTCTTCCATCTCCATCACCAAAATCGCGGCCGTCACCAAAAGACCCGATAAGGTTATCGGCATGCATTTCATGAACCCGGTTCCCTTAATGAAACTGGTGGAGATTATCCGCGGTCTGGCCACTTCCGATGAGGTTTTCAAAACCACCAATGAGCTGGCCTTAAAAATGGAAAAAACCCCGGTCCCCGCCAATGATTTCCCGGGTTTTATCGCCAACCGTATCTTGATGCCCATGATCAATGAAGCGATCTATGCCCTTTTCGAAGGTGTTGGCAAGCCTGAAGACATTGACCAGATCATGAAATTGGGCGCCAACCATCCCATGGGCCCCTTGGCTCTGGCCGACCTTATCGGTTTAGACACTTGCCTCGCGATCCTCAAAGTCTTGCATTCCGGACTGGGCGATCCCAAATACCGGCCCTGCCCGCTGCTGATCAAATATGTGGAAGCCGGGTGGTTTGGCCGCAAAACCGGGCGTGGAATTTATAAGTATTAATCTGGTTTTCCCGTTATTCGCGGGAAAACCTCTATAAGATCATTTGCTTATTTCGAAATGACATGATATAATATAGGTCAAATTTCTTTCAAAATGACCAAATGCACTTAATGACCTTTTTTGATCCCGTAAAACCTGCCGTTCATGCGTGAGCAGGCAGGTTTTACGAATTCATCCCTTCACCTGAGGAAAAATCCTATGGCCAAAATCCTGGTTGTCGACGATGAAGAGCACATCCGCTTCCTTTATTCGGAAGAATTGACTGAAGCCGGACATGAAGTCCTGACTGCTGAAAACGGCTATCAATTGCTTGAAAGAATCGAAGCGGAAAAACCCGATCTGGTCGTGTTGGACATTAAGATGGTCGATTACAACGGGCTCGATTTGCTTCAGGATATCCGCAATAAATTCTATAAACTGCCGGTCATTATCTGCACGGCCTATGATACGTTTAAAGACGATATGAAATCCATCACCGCCGATTATTATGTAATCAAATCATTTGATTTGGCCGAGTTAAAAGCCAAAATCACCCTGGCGCTAAACGCCGGCGGGCACCACACCTCTTGATTTTTCATAAAAAATATAATAGGGGCACAGAATCCTGTGC
>RPPU01000585.1 GCA_003819975.1 Desulfobacteraceae bacterium | reverse complement strand
TGAAAATACTTAAAACCCTGCCCCAAGTGCACCACCCGACTGTTTTCGGCGCCGGCATCCACTTTACCTTGACCGATCCGTCCGCTTTAAAAAATATCCGGGCTTCCTTGACCGCGGCCGGTTTGATGGAAGCGCAAATCGAAGAAACGCCTCCCGGCCTGGAAGATGTCTATCTGGCGTTGATGGAGGAAAAAGGGTTCGAGGATTCAAGGGGTCAGGGGGTCGAGGGTGAAGAATAGACTAGGGGTTGGGATGTAGGGGCGACCGGCCGGTCGCCCCTACGGTACCGGGAAAAGAAAAAAATCTCGCACCAAGTTGCCAAGGCGCTGAAAAAAAATGGATATCGTATAAATAAGAGATCTCTAAATATACGATATCTCGCTGCGCTCGATATGACAGAGCCGTTTACCATTTACCGGTTTTGTTCCGGCGCTTTGGCCGGAACGGCATTTTTTTTGATCCCACGCTTTTCGGGATCAAAAAAAATTAGACACTTTAGTTCACTTTAAACTTTAGTCACTTCAGATTGGAACTCGATATGTTTTTAACTTTAGTCATTTTAGTTCACTTTAAACTTTAGTCACTTCAGATTGGAACTCGATATGTTTTTAACTTTAGTCATTTTAGTTCACTTTAAACTTTAGTCACTTCTATAAGTTGATACGGAGCATTCTAATGCCTCAAAAAACCCTCGACCCCTTTTCCGGGTCCCTTGACCCCTTGGCCCCCTTGTCCGCCGTAGGCCTTGCGAAGGCGGATCGACCCCTTGTCCCCTCCTCCCCGGACCCCGTGGTCTTCCTGGACAATGTCGTCAAGCGTTTCGGCGATTTCATGGCTGTCGACCATATCTCCCTTTCCATAAATTCAGGAGAAATTTTCGGGTTTCTGGGGCCCAACGGCTCCGGTAAATCGACCACCATCCGCATATTGTGCGGACTGCTGCGTCCCAGCGCCGGTTTGGGCCGCGTATACGGTCTGGACATCGTCACCCAATCCGAAGCGATTAAAACCCGCCTGGGTTATATGTCGCAACGCTTCAGTCTTTACACGGATTTGCGCGTGGAGGAGAACTTAGGTTTTTTCGGTCATATTTACGGTCTCAATGGAGTCCGTGCCCAAAACCGGATTGAAGAAGTTCTAGAGATCATCGGGTTGACCGCGCGTCGCCGGACCCTGACGCGCGAACTGCCCAGCGGTCTGCGCCAGCGCTTGGCCTTGGGTTGCGCTATTCTGCATCAGCCGCCGCTGCTCTTCCTGGATGAACCCACTTCGGGAGTGGACCCGGCCACGCGCCGCAATTTTTGGGATTTGATTTATACGTTGGCGGATCAGGGCGTGACGGTTTTCGTAACCACCCACTACATGGAAGAGGCCGAATATTGTCATCGCATAGCTTTAATCGACCGGGGCCGACTGATCGCCCTGGGTTCGCCCGCGGAATTGAAAAAGAATTACCTGCACGGTTGCATCTATGAAGTGGAAACAGCGGAACCGCTGACGGCCGCGGAAGCCCTAAAATCGGCGGACCAAATCATGGATGCCGCGATTTTCGGCCGTACCCTGCATGTGCGCCTTCCGGCCGATACGGAAGCCGATTCCTATTTGAAACCTTATTTTACCGCCGCCGGCTTGGCCGCCGTTCGCATCAAGCCGATCGATCCGACGCTGGAAGATATTTTCGTGGCTTTGGTAGGCGAAAACAAGGAGAATCGGAATTGAGCCTGCGCCGCATCAAAGCCCTGACCAAAAAAGAGTTCATCCAAATGCGACGGGACGTGCGCAGTCTCTTGGCGGCTTTGGCCATTCCCTTGATCATGATCTTTCTTTTCGGTTATGCCCTGAGCCTCGATTTGGACCGTATTCCCACTCTGATCTACGATCAGGACAAAACCCCGACCTCGCGCGCATTCATCCGTTTATTGGAGGATTCCCGATACTTTACTTTGGTCGCTTCAGCGGACCGGCCCGCGGAAGTCGATCGCGCGCTGGAGCGCGGCCAAGCACTGATCGCTCTGATCATCCCTCCGGGGTTCGCGGCCGCAATCAAAGAAGGCCGGAAAGCGCCGGTGCAGGCCGTTCTGGATGGATCGGATTCCAACACCGCCGGCCTTGCTTCCGGTTATTTTGCCAACATCGCAGCCCGTTACAATATAGAGCTTCAGGAACAGCGCATCCGCCAAGCCGGCCTGCGCATGACCGACATGCCCCTGGAACTGCGTTTGCGCATCTGGTTCAACCCGGAAATGAAGAGCCGCAACTTCATCATCCCCGGACTCTCCGCCGTCATCATGATGGCGATCTGCGTGCTCATGACCTCGCTCACTGTTTCTAAGGAACGCGAAACCGGCACGCTCGAACAACTTATTTCTACGCCGATCTCCAGCACGGAATTGCTGATCGGTAAAATGCTCCCTTATCTGGCGGTCGGCCTGGTCGATCTCTTTTTAATCGTAGGCGCCGGCGTCTGGATTTTCGGGGTCCCTTTGCGGGGCAGCTTTCCGGATCTGCTCCTGGTCTCCTTCATCTTCCTGATCGGGACCCTTTCCTGGGGCCTTTTTCTTTCCGTTACCGCCAAAACCCAGATGCAAGCCAGCCAAATGGCCATGCTGAGCGCTTTCCTACCCTCTTTTCTCCTTTCCGGATTCATTTATCCCATCGAAAACATGCCGGCGGCATTGCAGGCGATTACTTATTTGATACCGGCCCGTTATTATGTCGAGATCCTCAAAGGAATTTTTTTAAAAGGAGTCCGGTTGCATGTGTTTTGGCCTCAAGTTTTGGCCCTTTGTCTCTATGCTTTTCTGGTCTTGAACCTGGCTCGGCGTAAATTCACCAAGAGGTTGTTCTGATGTCGGGATATCTCAAAAATAAAAAATCGAACGATACAACTATTAAAAAAAGTCGAGGGTCACGCATTCCTTTTTTTCAAAATCGTATTTTTGAGATATCCCTGTTCGTTTTTTTCCTCAGGGTCAAAGCCCTTTTTATCAAAGAATGGGTCCAGGCGTTCCGGGACCCGCGTCTGCGTTTTCTGATTATCGGGCCGCCCCTGATGCAATTATTGGCTTTCGGCTATGCCGCCAATCTGGATCTCAAAAACATTCGCATGGCCCTTTACGACGAAGACCGCTCTTCTTTTTCGCGCGAACTGGCTACGGCCTTTTCTTCTTCCGGCTATTTTCGTTTTACGGAAGACGTGACCGATCCCAGGCAGATGAACGCGGTGATGGACTACGGCCGGGTCGATGCG
>RPPU01000584.1 GCA_003819975.1 Desulfobacteraceae bacterium | reverse complement strand
GCCAGCAAGACCAGTAAAAAGGCAACCGGGCTGCCGTTGATGCGCATGCGGAAGTAAAGCAGGGCAAAACCGAAAAGCAGGATCAACTCGCCGGCGCTGAGCAGCAAGCGGGCCGTGAAAAGTGAAAGTAGATACATATTTTTGTTCATGGGACTGGCGGCCATGCGCTTCAACAACTTTTTCATGCGCAGTTCGATCAATCCCCAGCCCACGCCCCAGATGCAGGCATTCATAACATTCAGGGCGAGCAAGCCGGGGATCAGAAAGTCAATATAACGCGTACCGGGAAGAATCAGGATCCGATCTTGGCCGATCGGGAGGTCCCCGCGGCACTCACGCAAGCGGCGGTCCAGGAGCAAGGCCGTAACCCGGGCCTCTGTGTTGCCGGGATCGTAATTGAATGTCAGGGCGCCGCGGTTGTCCGCGGTGAGATAGAGGTCGATCTTTCCTTTTTGCAATGCCTGCAGAACTTCCGAAGAGGTCGTATAATAAAAACGGAAATTTTGCAGAGCCGGACAGGCGGCCGGTTGAGAACCGAGCTTGGTTTTCTCTTCCCGGGTGTTTTGCCAAACACCCCATTGTTCCAGATTGTGCAGGTTTTCATTCGCGCCCGAGTCTGTTTTGACTACGGCTACGGTGCGGAGCGGTTCGCCTTTCTGCGAAAAGGCCAGACCCAAGGCCCAGGAAAGCAGAATCGGAAAAATCAAGGCCCAAAAAAGCGCCTCGGGTTCACGGGTGAATTCCTTGAATTGCACGGCCAGGAGGTTCAGAAACGGTCTATTGCTCTTCATGCAAGCGCCTCCCGGTAAGCAGGATGAACAGATCATCCAGATTCATGCGCCGGCATTCCAGTTCTTCAATGCGGCGATTTTTTTGCTGCAGTTTTTTCAGCAAGGGCGGCAGGGCGGTCACGATGTCGCTGACCTGCAGCAATCCTTTGCGGTTCTCCGGATCCCACGAAAAGGTTATATAACCGGGCAAGGCGGCGAGCAAATCAAGCGGAGGTTCGATGTCGGTTTTAAAGGTGATGATCTCATGGCTGTTATGCGCGGCCAGCAGTTCGGCCAAAGTACCTTGGCCGATGATCTTGCCATGGTCCATGATCAGGATACGATCGCAAAGAATTTGGGCTTCTTCCATGTAATGGGTCGTGAGAATCAGGGTCGTGTCATGCGCCTTCAGGTCTTGAAGGATCTTCCAGATTTCGCGGCGGGCATTGGGGTCCAGGCCGGTGGTCGGTTCATCAAGGATCATGATAGGCGGCTCGTTCAATAAGGCGATGGCCAAAGCCAGACGTTGGCGCTGCCCTCCGGAGAGGTTCATGGCATAAACACGGCTTTTTTCTTCCAATCCCACCTGGGCGATCACTTCGGTGCTGCGGGAGCGGGGCAAACCATAAAAACTACCGAAAAGATCGAGGGTTTCGCGCACGGTCAGGCGGTCCACAAAACGCGTTTCCTGCAGGGCAATGCCGAAGACCCGTTGCAGGGCTGAGTTGTTTCGCGACCAGCGTTGGCCCATGATGACAATTTCACCCTGGTCCGGCTTCTGAATGCCTTCGATCATTTCCACCAGGGTGGTTTTACCGGCGCCGTTGGGGCCGAGCAGGGCGATGAATTCGCCGGCATGGAGCTGCAGGCAGAGGTTATCCACCGCGGTTACGTTTTTGAAGGTACGGGTGACGCAATCGACGTCAATCACAACTTTGTCGGATAAACTCACTCTTTCAATCATGATTTTAGATATTACTTTTTTAAACTTAATTCAACCCCTTTTGAGTAAATATCGCATTATTTTTTTCGAAATCATCAGTTTATGGCTGGATAATTGCAATATTGTGATCTGAGCGAAATAAATTTCCATAAGTACCTTTACCAATGAAAAACGGTTCTGAGCGATAGAGGGAAAAGTCAATGAAGATGGAAACGGGGTTGAAAAAGTCATGTATTTGTTTCCTTTCAGTTGCGTTCCTATTTTCCTTTCAATCAGCGGAAGGATCTCTTTTCAATGTCCGAAGGGATTTCCGATCGAGCTATAATCCCCAAGGCATAACCACCGGAGATTTCAACGAAGACGGGCACATGGATTTGGCCGTAGCCAACGGAAACGGCTGGAACGTAGCCGTTTTGGCGGGAGATGGAAATGGACTTTTCGGGCTTCCTACGCTTTATAATGTCGGAAATAACCCCAATTTTATCACTTGTAATGACCTGGATGACGACGAAGATCTGGATTTGATTGTTACGAATCGAGACAGCAATAACGTGTCGGTGTTGTTGGGAAACGGCGATGGAACTTTTCAAACCGCGGTCGCGTATGCTACCGGACTCGGTCCTTCCTCAGCCGCCATCGGTGATATGAACGAAGACGGCCATCCGGATCTGCTTGTTTCATATCAATTGGGAGGGGGTATAACCATGTTGCGCGGCAACGGCGACGGAACCTTTCAAGCCGCAGTGAATTTGGGTGCAGGAGCTTCTCCGAGTTTTATCGTTATGGCTGATTTGAATTCAGATGGTTTTCTTGATCTGATCGCCGCCAATTATGAAAGCGACACGGTTTCCGTACGCCTCGGCGACGGTGATGGAACATTTCAGGCCGTTCAAGCGTATGGGACCGAAAGCGGCCCGCAGGCTTTGGCGACTGGCGATCTGAATGCGGACGGCCGTTCGGATCTGGTTGTGGTCAATTACAACGGTGATAATGCATCCGTACTTCTCGGCAATGGTGACGGGACGCTGCAGGCTGCGGTTCATTATCCGGTCGGCGATCAGCCTTGTAGTGCAGTTTTGCTTGACCTGAATGATGACGGCCATATCGATCTGGCCGTATCCAATTTATACAGCAACAATGTTTCAATCCTGATCGGAAACGGCGACGGCACTTTCGATGCAGCAGTCGATTATCAAACCGGCGCATACCCGTATTCCATTGCAGCCGCCGACCTGAACGGCGACCAGGACCCGGATTTGTGTGCGGCAAACTATGGATGTAATCAAGTATCCGTGCTTTTAAATGAGGGGAACGGCATCTTTCAAACCACGCCTTCCTACGGCGCCGGAACGCGGCCTTATTCCCTGGCAATAGGGGATTTTGACAAGGATGGCGCCCTTGATTTGGCGGCGGCAAACTACGGCAGCCATAATATTTCGGTTCTTGCCGGCAGGGGAAACGGCACTTTCGGGAACGCTCTTTTTTATGGGAGCGGAACCTCGCCTTATTCAATCGCGACGGGCGATATCGATAACGACAGCAATCTC
>RPPU01000583.1 GCA_003819975.1 Desulfobacteraceae bacterium | reverse complement strand
GATCAACTGCGGGCCTTGGCCGCCCAATTGACTTTAGCCGAACAACGCGAGCGCCAACGCCTGGCCAAAGTCCTGCACGACCACCTCCAACAACTCCTGGTCGCCGCCAAATATCGCCTTGCCGCGCTCAACCGTCATATCGACCCCGCCGTACAGCAAAACGCCAAAGAAGTCGGGCAATTGCTCGACGATTCCATCCGGGCTTCCCGCTCGCTGACCGCCGAGCTCAGCTCGCCCGTGTTTCAGGAAGGCGGCTTTTCCAAGGCACTCGATTGGCTCGCTGCCTGGATGGCGGACAAGCACGGCCTGAAAGTCGACTTATCCCTGGAACCGGACCTGCCGCTCCTGGCCGAGGACGTGAAAGTGCTGCTGTTCGAATCGATCCGGGAATTGCTGTTTAATACGGCCAAACACGCTCAAGCACCCGCGGTGACCGTGCAGGTTCGCCGGACCGATCCCGGAACCCTGCATATTTTGGTCAAAGACGAAGGCATAGGTTTTGACCCGACCCAAATCAAACCCGGGAACAAGCTCGGCGGCGGGTTCGGGCTGTTCAGCATCCGCGAGCGCCTGGCCCTGATCGGCGGCAAACTCGAAATCGAAAGCGCTCCCAACCAAGGCAGCCGGTTCAAGTTGTCCGCGCCGCTGGATCGTAAAACAGCGAAATCATGAGCCCGGCATTCGGGAAAAATTGAAGTGCAGAAACGGGGAATCGATCCCTTCAACGATTCATCGTTTTTTTGTTTTGCTCTGTCTGAGTTTTTGCCTCTCTCTAATTCGTCGTGTCGCCGCTTATTAAGGGTCTCATAATAGTATTCTCCATTTTTATTATGAAGCGGCTTCCGGACTTCTTTTTCAAGCGGCAACTCTCTTATGGTTTTAAACCTTATCGCAAGATCAGCAAGCGCGACGCAGGCCTATTACAATGGCCCGAAGCACTTTTAATGGATTCCGAATAAATTTGATCGCCACGGCGCTTGCTGTTAGAGCCCGGAAACCGTTAGTTGCCGCTTGAAAAAGAAATCCGGAAGCCGCAACCATATATGAACACTATTATAAGACTGTTAATAACGCACTGTATTTAATAAATATGGAAATACAGCGGATTCCCGGCCCATATACCGAAAACCCCTCATTTACCAATCGGCCTTCAGCACCCAAATTAAGTAATACCGCAAATCGAAGAAGGAGAAAAACCATGGAAGCAGAAGAATTGGTCGGTCGCGCGGCTCGGGCCTTGGCGGCCTATCCGGAAACCGTAACCACCCGGGAAATCAGGGGTAAACGGATTTCAGTCGTCAAATTGACCGTCGCCCGTGAAGATTATCTGAATTTCATCGGCCACGAACAAAGAAATGCCGTGGTCTTGCGCGATGTCACCGCCACGGTCGCCAAAAAATTGAATAAAGTACTGGTTCTCGAAATTCTTGAGCAAAAACAGGCCTGAAACGGCGAAACGGAGCGCCGATAAAACGGAAAACCGGCGAATCGATCCCAGGGCATCTCGAGAAGCGTCTCATCCGGCCGAAGCGGCATGCCGCCGAATACAAATATTTCCCGGCCCATATACAAGAAAGACCTTATTCACAAATAACCCTCCAACCCTCACATTAAAATATATCGGAAAGTCGATAAACGGCAAAAGATCGGACAACAGTCGAAATAATGCGGGAGAATGAATATGGAAGCGGAAGAGATGGTCGGTCGTGCGGCTCGGGCCTTGGCAGTCCACCCGGAAGCCCTGACGATTCGGGAAATTTCGGGAAAACGGGTTTCAATCGTGGAATTGACGGTTTCGCCGGAAGATTTTAAGACATTCAGCAACCGGCGGAAAAAGGACGCGGAAACCCTGCGCGATATCACCGCTGCCGCCGCCAAAAAATTGAATAAAATATTGGTTCTCGAAATCGTCGGCCAAACCCAACCAAAGTGGGCTTTATAAAGAAACGGCAAAACGGAGAATCGGGGAACCGGCGAATTCATTTTTTCGTTTTTTTCCCGATTCCTCGTTTCTCCTCTTGCCGTTTCTCCGTTTCGCCCCGTCGTTTTCTCTCCTCCTCGCTGGTTCTCCGTTTTCCCCCGTTTCACCTTTGACCTTTCACGCTTTTTTCCCCTTTCCCCGTTCCCCTTTCCCCGTTTCCCCAATTTTCCATTTCCTAGTTTCCTCTCCTTGTCTTTTCACTGATTCACCCTTTCGCCGCTTCGCCCTTTCTCCGGCTCTCTCTAGTCGCTTTCCCGTTTCGCCCCGTCGTTTTCTCTCCTCCTCGCCGTTTCTCCGCTTCGCCGATTCTTTCTTGCGCTTCCTCTCTCTGTTTCACTCTGTTTCGTCGCTTCTTCGTTTTTTTACGTTTCACGTCTCACCTTTGACCTTTCACGCTTTTTCCCCCGTTTCTCCGCTTCTCCGCTCTCTCTTTGATCAAATCCTGATTAAAAGTCATCATATAAAAAATATCGACAGCGCGGATTTCACTTTTTACGTCTCCCGTTTCACGTTTGACCTTTCACGCTTTTTCCCCGGTTCACCGTTTCGCCGTTTCGCCCCGTCGTTTTCTCTCCCCTTCGCCGTTTCCCCGTTTTTCACGTTTCACGTCTCACCCTTGACCTTTCACGCTTTTTCCCCGTTTCTCCGTTTCCCCGTTTCCCCGTTTCCCCGTTTCTCCGTTTCCCCGTTTCTCCGTTTCCCCGTTTCCCCGTTTCCCCGTTTCCCCGTTTCGCCGTTTCGCCGTTTCTTTCTTCCGTCCCTTTCCCCCTTGACTAGGTAGGCTTACCTAGGGCATAATACTTGCAGAAATTTAGAGTTAGTAAAAATAAAAAGCACGGTTTTACAAATGTTTTTCCGACTCTTAAAATTTTCTGCCTGTTTTTTAGCATTAACCTGTCTGATTTTTGCTCCCGATTCCCATGCCAAACCCTTACCCCTGTTCTCGGCCTGCAATTTGTTGATCCAAATCGGCAATTCCGACCGCGATCCCTGGCAGGACTTACCTATCAAATACATAGACAAACTAAGGGTCAATACTGAAAACGGCTATAGATTGGCCTCCTTAGCCCATAAAGAAAAAGGCCTTGCGGAACTTCGCGAGCTCGCTTTTGTTGCGGAAAGGGAGGAGTTCTGGGCCTTTTTACCCAAAAAAAACATATGGCTGGAATTAGGCTTTAAGGAAAGTTACGGGGCCGTGAGCCTGGACCAGGAATTTCTAAAAGCCCTGATCCGGGATAATGACGATCTCGAGATTTATCATATTCATTTAAAACACTACCTG
>RPPU01000582.1 GCA_003819975.1 Desulfobacteraceae bacterium | reverse complement strand
GCATTCATCATGTACCGTCTTCTTTTTGTCTGTGTTGAAAATTCAAGCCGCAGTCAGATGGCCGAGGCGTTTGCCCGTATGCACGGCGCCGGGGTTGTCGAAGCGGCGAGTGCCGGTTCCAAACCTTCCGGAAAGATCAATCCACACGCTGTTGCCGCTATGCAGGAACAGGGCTATGACTTATCGCAACATGTCTCCAAAGGGTTGGGCGAGATCGGGACCGAGCTTTGGGATTACATTATCACCATGGGTTGCGGGGATGCCTGTCCTTGGCTTCCCGCAACGCATCGCGAAGATTGGGATTTGCCGGACCCCAACAAATTATCTTTGCAAGAATTTAAGGAATTGCGGGATAATATCGAAAAAAGAGTTTTGGATCTGCTGGCGCGCCTCAATAAGGATTAAGGTATGCGGTTTTAAGAGATGCGGCCCTTTGGCTTGAAGCCAAAGCGGTCGATCAATGGCAGAATTATATCGAACCCGACAAAGGCATGCGGGAGTGGATCGAACAGGGGATTGAGAACCGGGAAGTATGCCTGGGTTATTTCAACCAAAAGGCACTCGCCACTTTCCGTCTTTTATGGGAGGATCTTAGGTTCTGGCCCGATAAAAACGACAGGTTGGCCGGTTACATTCATTCCTTTGCCGTTATCACGGAATTCAGAAACCAAGGCATCGGCGATATGGTCCTGGAATGGATTGAGGCGGAATGCAGAAAGCGCAAGAAAAAGTATTTGCGGTTGGATTGCAGCGCATACAACCCAGCCCTTCAAAAATATTATCTGAATCATGGTTTCCGGGCTCTCGAGACCCGCGAAGCCCAGGGCTATCTGAATGTTTTTTTTGAAAAAGAATTGCCCTGAACCCAGGTTTTTTAGGACATGGGCAATGGTGGATCCCGGCCAAAAGCATGCCGGGATGACGTAGTAATGCAAAGTTAGCAACGGCAGCTTGTCGTCATGCCCCTACCAAGCGCCTGAAGCTGAATAATAGAAAGGATGAAAACGCCATGAGTCGCAGAGGACATGTCCGATTGTTTTTAATCGCCACCGCTGCTTGGTTTGGATTTTGGCTCTTGGGTCTGCCCGCGTATTACCGGCAATATTCCCGGGCTTTCATGATTTGGTTTGATGCTCTGCTTTTATTGCCCATTGCCCTAGCGGCCTGGTTCATGCTCAAACGACGAAAAGACCGGGGTTGCTTGCGGTTCTCCATTTGGCCGGCCTTTTATTTCACGGTACCTCTGGCCATCTACGATTGGTTGTACTGCGGTATATATCTTGGAAATGGTTTGGCTTTTCTGACGCAGTTTTGGTATTTGACCGTGTACTATCTGATCCCCTGGATTTTATTCCCGGGGCTGGCGATCATTCTCGACCATCGGGCGCAGAGAAGTGGAAACCGCTAATGCACGCGAATAAACGCCAATACCGCTCTTGTAACCGCTAATGCCCGCAAATGAACACCAATGCTGATTTATATCTATTTTCCATTCGCGTTCATTGGCGTGTATTCGCGGTTTATCATGATTTCCAACCGATCTTAAAAAACTGTTCCATTAAAGAGGCATTGGAACGGGTTTCAAGGCTTTCATCTTTCAAAATGAAGGTTGTATGCAGTAAACTTCGCGATTGAATGATGCCGATCCGGCCATTCCCCAGATCATAATCTTTTTCATTTTCCCTGGTTTCTTTGGCATACCGCAAGTACCAGCAACCGATCAAGGACAGAAGAAATTTAGCGCCGTATCCCAATCCAAGCAGGACAATCCCAAACAACAAGGCTTTTTCAAATAACCCCCGATAGCGCGTAAATAGTTCTAAGAACTCGCCGGTCATATCAGTCCCCTCTCTTATTTGTTGTTTTTTGAAAGAATGGAAGCTTAATTCAGTTCATCCTATGTAAAATTCCCGGTATGTCCAGTAAAAAAAAAGAATCATTTTTAACATCAGGATATTTCAAAAATCAAAAAAAGAGCCAGGCGATTATCTAAAATGCTGAAAATTTTCGCATGCGCATGCTTAAAAGAGATATCCTCATTTCATTTGTTTATAGAATTGCGTTATTTTCCCTCTTGTAACCTAAATCGGTTTCTTTTATAGTCTGAACCTTAATAGATAAGAAACAGGGTCAACATGTCAAAATAATAAGATGTCCGGGACCCAAGACCGGTATCAATTGAAGATAGGGGAGATAAAACCCATGTGCGGTATAGCTTGTATTTTAGATATTCACAGCAATCCCGATGAATTGCGCGAAAAAGCGGTGGCCATGGCGCGGTTGCTGCGGCACCGCGGACCGGACTGGAGCGGCGTGTTTGCCTGTGAGCACGCGGTTCTGGCGCATGAACGTTTGTCGATCGTGGATGTGGAGCACGGCGCCCAACCCTTGACCGACCCGACTGAAAACCTGGTGTTGGCGGTCAACGGCGAAATCTACAATCATAAAGCGCTCCGGGCGCAATTAGCGGGTTACACCTTTAAAACCGGGTCGGATTGCGAACCCATTATCCCCCTCTACGAACGTTATGGGTCCGACTTTTTGAATCAATTAAGCGGGATTTTCGCTTTTGTTTTATACGACAAGCGCCATAACGATTACCTGATCGCGCGCGATCCGATCGGCGTGATTCCCCTTTATATGGGCCGGGACCAGCACGGTAATCTGTATGTGGCTTCCGAAATGAAAGCGTTGGTCAAATTCTGCCGGCATATCGAAGATTTTCCGCCGGGCCATTATTTAACAAAAAAAACGGAAAAGCCGGCGCGGTATTACAACCCAACCTGGCGCGATCACGAGGCGGTTGCCGCCAACCCCCTGGATCTGGGCGATCTGCGTAAAGCTTTGGAAAAAGCCGTGCATCAGCAGTTGATGTCGGACGTGCCTTACGGCGTGCTCATCTCGGGCGGCTTGGACTCCTCGGTCATCGCCGCCGTGACCCAACGTTATGCGCCGAACCGTATTGAAACAGAAGACCGCGAACAGGCCTGGTGGCCGCGGTTGCATTCCTTTGCCATCGGCTTGGAAGGCTCGCCCGACCTGACTATGGCGCGTAAAGTGGCTACGAACATCGGAACCGTGCACCATGAATTCAAGTACACCATCCAGGAGGGCCTTGATGCTTTAAGGGACGTCATCTACCATATTGAAACCTATGACGTGACCTCGATCCGCGCTTCGACGCCCATGTTCCTCATGGCGCGGCGCATCAAGGCCATGGGCATCAAGATGGTGCTGTCGGGCGAAGGGGCCGACGAGGTGTTCGGCGG
>RPPU01000581.1 GCA_003819975.1 Desulfobacteraceae bacterium | reverse complement strand
GCCGCAGACTCCAGGATCTCCGCATCCGAGACCGCCAATGCCGTGCCTTGACTTTCCCTGACAGCGCGCATAATCAGAAAATCGCCGACTGCGGCCGGGACGCGCATGCCGTCGGCAAGGGTCTTGGCGCCCTGCCAAAGCGGGGCAAACTCTTGGCCTTCCTGAAAAGCCTTGACCATGGGCGCGCAGCCTTCGGCCTGGACTACGACCATGCGGGGACGTTGGGGTCCGATCCAGCCCAGCGTTTCCATTTCGGCAAAAGCTTTCCACATGCCCACCAGGCCGGTGCCGCCGCCGGTGGGATAGATGACGACATCCGGGAGGGTCCAGTGCATCTGCTCGGCCAGTTCATAGCCCATGGTCTTTTTGCCTTCCAGACGATAGGGTTCTTTCAGGGTGGAAAAGTCAAAACGGTTGTATTTTTTAACGCCTTCTGCTGCGACCTTGCCGCAATCGGTGATAAGCCCATCGATCAAAGTGACTTCGGCGCCTAGTACCTTACATTCGTTAATGAACGGCTTGGGCACATCGCGGGGCATGAAGATATGGGCCTTGATGCCGGCCAGGGCGGCATAGGCGGCCAAAGCATTGCCGGCATTACCGGCCGAGGGGATGGAAGCTGTACGCACGCCCAGTTCAACAGCCCGGGACACGGCTGCGGACAAGCCCCGGGCTTTGAAGGAGCAGGTGGGGTTCAGGCCTTCATCCTTGATATAAAGATTCGCGAAATTCAGTTCGCGGCCCAGCCGCCGGGCCGGGTGCAAAGGCGTGAATCCTTCACCCAGGCACAGGATTTTAGCCGGATCGCGCACCGGCAAGAGCTCTTGATAGCGCCACATATTGGGCGCGCGTTGTTTAAGCATTTCCGGTTTAAAATGTTCGCGGGCCTTGGCCAGGTCATATCGAGCCAAGAGCGGTTTCTGACATTGGGGACACAAGTTCCAGAGGCGATCGGCATCATAAATGGTTCCGCACATTCCGCATTCCAGGTGAGAAAAAAAATTCATCGGGCCATCCTCCGTGGGGCACGCCATTGTTTGAAAGCGATTCCGGCGTGCAAAAGTTTTAAAACAAAGGCGTTCGTACGCGCGACCCTGAGTACTAGGGCATACCGAGTTCTTGATGATAGCGTGCCGTGCCTAGTCGCGAGGTGCGGCATGCGGGGCTCTTGGGTGACTTGGTATCCGTTTCATTTTTTTTCAAATTATGCGATAATAACTATAGTTTTGCGCGAGTGGCCCAGTCAAGGAAAAAACGGACGGAACCAAAGGACTTTGCGGGGAGGCGGGTTTTCAATTCCGTCGAGATGCGAAGTGATTTTATCAATAATTACAGCTGGATATCATTAGGATCCGGACCAAGATGCTTTCACAAAGGAGATCGTCACCTTGAAAACCGAGCATATCAAAAAGCACCGTTTGTTTTTGTTGTTTTGTTTTTTGGTTTATGTGACCGGAGTAGCGGGGTATGTTTTCTGGTCCAACCGCACGGCTGAAAAGGGAATCTATCGCGATATCGATCAAAGACTTTTCATGGCGGCCCAGGGCTTAAAATACATGCTGGCGCCCGATTTTCACGACCGGGCCGTGGATGAAACATCCATCGCTATGGAAGAGGAACTGAAAAACAGAAGGGCGATGACCGATTTCGGCACTGAAGCCGGGTTCAAATGGGTTTATACGCTGGTGGAGAAAGAGGGCCGGTTTTATTTTTCAGCACCCTCGGTTTCGGAAGAGGAGGCCAAAGAGCGGGAGCATTGGTATTTTTACCCCTATGAGGATGTGCCCCCCGGGTTTGTCGCCGCTTTGAAAGAAAACCGGATCGTTTATACGACCTACCGCGATCAATGGGGTTATTTTCGTTCCGTGGCCTTGCCCCAGGTCTCTCCGGGCGGACGGAGATATCTGGCTTGCGCCGATTATGAGGTCACGTACATCCAGAAACTCAGCCGCCAAAACTATATCCGCTCCTTGGCGATTGCGGTTTATTTTTTGCTTTTCTCCGTTCCATTTATCCTGGCTTTTCGAAAAATCTGGGGAGCGCATACCAAAGAAATTCAGGACTTCAATACCGCGCTTCTGGAACATAAAAACCATTTGGAAGAGTTGGTGAGGGAACGGACCAAGGAACTGGAACGGTCCAATCAGGAACTGAAGCAGTATATCGCGGAATTGAAAAAGACCCAGGAAGAGAGGCTTCATTTGGAGAGCCAGTTGCAAAGGTCGCAAAAACTGGAAGCGATCGGAATTTTGGCCGGAGGCGTGGCTCATGACCTCAACAATATTTTGACCGGCCTGGTCAGTTATCCGGAGCTGCTTTTGCTGGAATTGCCTCCGGAGAGTCCTTTACGCCATTCCATTCAATTGATCCGGAAATCGGGTGAAAAAGCCGCGGCCGTGGTCCAGGATTTGCTGACCCTGGCCCGCGGCGTGGCCATTGTCAGGGAAAGCGTCGACTTAAATGAAATCGTGCGGGAATTAATGCAAACCCCGGAATATGAACGGCTGCTTTATTATCATCCCGATATCCGCGTGGAGATCGATTTGGAAGAAGAGGTTTTCTGCCTGGCCGGTTCAGCGGTGCATGTTTCCAAAGTTTTGATGAATCTGGCGGCCAATGCAATCGAAGCCATGCCCGCGGGCGGTACGATCCGGATCAGCACCGGGAACCGGCGTTTGGATCAGGCCTTGGACGGGTATGAGAAAATTCCCAGCGGAGATTACGTGCTTTTATCGGTTACGGACACCGGAGCCGGGATAGCGAGCCAAGATCTCGCCAGGATTTTTGAGCCGTTTTACACCAAAAAAGTCATGAGCCGCAGCGGTTCCGGACTCGGACTGTCCGTGGTCTGGGGCACGGTCAAAGACCATAAGGGGTATATGGATGTGCAAAGCACTCCGGAAGCCGGTACGCGCATGGATGTTTATTTCCCGGTCAGCCGCACGGAGATTCCCCAGGAAGGCGCGGAAAAGGAGTTAGCGGCTTATGCGGGTTCGGCGGAACGTATCCTGGTGGTGGACGATGTGGAGCTGCAGCGAACGATCGCGCAAGCCATCCTGGTCAAGTTGGGTTATGAGGTGCATGCGGTGGCGAGCGGAGAAGAAGCGATCGAGTACCTGCGGGCGAGCCCCGTGGACCTCGTCCTGCTCGATCCGCGGCTGCCGGAGTTCGATGCCGGCAAGGCGCTCGTCGGGGCGATCCGCCACGGCTGGCCCGCGACGCGCATCGTGGCGCTCTACTGGCCCGAGGAGCACCCCGGCCCGGCGGGCCACCCGGTC
>RPPU01000580.1 GCA_003819975.1 Desulfobacteraceae bacterium | reverse complement strand
CGCCATCACTACCCGCAGCTGGCCGCTGTAGTCCTTGACGCACCGGGGAGACTCGAAACGACCGCCGGCTTGCAGCAGATCCATAACCGGCCCGGTCTGAGCCGGGTCCATCTCCAACAAAAGCCATGCCTCCGGATTCAGGAATTCAGAAGCACGGGCTGCGATCTTTTCCAGATAACACATGCCGCCGGCGCCGCCGTTCAAGGCGATTCCGGGTTCATGGTCTTTAACTTCCGGAGCCAGACCGGCATACTGCTCCTCAGCGATATAAGGAGGATTGGAAACGATTAAATCGAAACCGATCTGCTCCTTTTGCACCGGCTCCCATAAATCGCCCTCTCTGAATTCAATCCGGTTTTCCAAGCCCAGTTGCCGGGCATTGGCGCGGGCCGTTTCCAGCGCAGTTCCGGAAATATCCGTAGCCCACACCCGCGCCTTTTCCAGCTCCTTGGCCAAAGCCAAAGCCAGGGCGCCCGAGCCGGTCCCCAGATCCAAAAGGTGATACGTTTCCTTTACCGGTATTTTTTCGTTTTGAATGAGGTAAATGGCCTGTTCCACCAAGACTTCCGTTTCCGGCCTTGGAATCAAAACGGATGGATTGACCCTTAAATCCATGGACCAGAATTCCTGATGGCCCGTGATGTATTGCACCGGCTCCCGATTCACGCGCCGTACAATCAAGGCGCGATAACCCTCGATTTCTTCCTCTTGCAAGGGTCGTTCAAATTCCAAATACAACTTCAAGCGGTTGGTCTGCAACTGGTGGGCCAAAAGAATTTCCGCGCACAAACGGCTGCTTTCAATCTGCTTTTTAGCCAGATATTCGGCCGTGACTTTCAGTAGTTCTTGAATGGTCCAGGATTTAGGAGCCATAAATCCTTTTTTACCGCAGACTTCGGGCAGATGGCCGCGGATGATTTATTTTCTATTCACCCCGCGACGCGCGGGGCGAATAACAATCACGCCCAAAGGGCGAGTTTACGTTGTTTTTCCTGTAATTCTCACCATTCATATTCCGCCTACTAAAATTTAAACACGACTCGTTAATAAAAGCATAACTTCTGTTTTCGACCTTGCAGAGACGCTTTTTCCCCGCTCAGGTCGAGCGGGGAAAAGTCTTCGTCTTTATCTGCGGCCATCTGACCGGAAGTAATTTCGTGAAGCTTGAAATTACTGATATCTGGAGTAATTTCAGGTTCTTTTGAAATTACGTCCTCTGCGGTTAAATATTCTTTTACTAAGCGTTGGATACCTTCAAGGCCTCGGTCTGAAAATGGGTGATCAAGGGGTCGATGATCATATCCAACTCCCCTTGCATAATGGATTCGATTTTGTAAAGCGTTAAGCCGATGCGGTGTTCCGAGACCCGGGCTTGGGGAAAATTGTACGTCCGGATCTTTTCGCTGCGTTCGCCGGAACCGACCATGGTCCGCCGTTTTTCCGAAATCTGGGATTGTTGTTCGTCTTGTTGGGCTTTTAATAAGCGGGAACGCAAAACTTTCAGGGCTTTGGCTTTGTTTTTATGCTGGGATTTTTCATCCTGGCAGGTGACCACCACCCCGGTGGACAAATGGGTGATCCGCACCGCCGAATCGGTTGTATTGACATGCTGACCGCCGCAACCGGAGGAACGGTAAACATCAATGCGTAACTCTTCAGGGTTGATTTCCACATCCACTTCTTCGGCTTCCGGTAAGACGGCCACGGTGATAGTCGAAGTGTGAATCCGCCCCTGGGTCTCGGTCTGCGGAACGCGCTGGACCCGGTGCACACCGCCTTCATATTTTAAGCGGCTGTAAACCATGTTACCGGCTATTAAAGTGATAATTTCCTTGAATCCGCCGATGCCGGTCGGACTTTGGCTGAGGATTTCGGTCTTCCAACCTTTTAATTCGGCATAACGCCCGTACATGCGGAAAATTTCCGCTGCAAAAAGCGCGGCTTCATCTCCGCCGGTGCCGGCCCGGATCTCCAAAATGATATTTTTATCGTCGTTGGGATCTTTTGGCAGCAATAGAACTTTTAAATCTTCTTCCAATGCGGCTAAAACCACTTTTAGGCTTTCCAATTCATCTTTGGCCATTTTTCTGATCTCGGGATCCGGATCAGCCAAAAGAGAACGGTTGGATTCCATTTCGGTTTGTTTGGTTTTATATTGGCGAATCGCCTCGATGATCGGCTTAAGCGGATGGATCTCCTTTAGGTATTTTTGATAAACCTTTTGATCCCGGATAATTTCCGGCTTAGTCAGTTCATGTTCCAACTGATTATAATGCTCTTCAATTTCGGTAAGTTTTTCAATCACTGGATAGTGATCCTCTATGTTTTATTGATCCTGAAAATCCAGGATCAAAAAAACATGAATTCCGGCAAGGTCGCCGGAATAAATTTGTACGATAGTAAGTTACTCGATTATTATTTTTTCCCATTATCGACAAGTTTTTGTCGACGTTATTGAACGAAACGCCTAAATAATGCCTGAAACTTCCAAAGATCGGCCTTAAGAAAAAAGATTGCCCCGACAAACCAAGACAATCCTAAGGTTACTCCATTCATTCCGGCGGTCCTCCGCCGGAATTCAGGTTATTTTATCCCGTTTTTTGGATAAAATAACCTTATTTGTCTTTTTTCTCGACCTTGGCATATTTGGTGCGGAAACGTTCAATGCGGCCGGCTGAGTCCATCACTTTTTGTTTGCCTGTAAAAAAGGGATGACAGTTTGAGCATATTTCCACCTTAATCTCTTTCAGGGTGGAACCGGTCTCAAATTCATTGCCGCAAGCGCAGTGCACCGTGGCTTTATGGCTGGTGGGGTGGATATCTTTTTTCATAATACACTCCTTTTTTCCCGGGTTCCCCGACTCCGTTTGTCAAAGTCGGAGGCTTCCGGTTTATTGACGGGCGTACGCCGTACGCCCCTACATTTTTGCGTTCTTACGTTTTCACGTTCTAACGTTCACACGTTTTACGTCACTCGCTCATGGACGCCAAAAATTTGCTATTATCTTTGGTTCCTTTAATTTTGTCCAGTAAAAATTCCATACTATCAACCGGCGTCAAGGGGGCCAATAATTTGCGTAAAACCCAGATCCGGAATAAATCGGCCTGATCCAATAAAAGCTCCTCTTTACGCGTACCGGAACGGTTGATGTCGATAGACGGGAAAACGCGACGATCGGTCAATTTCCGGTCTAAATGGATCTCCATATTGCCGGTTCCCTTGAATTCTTCAAAAATAACCTCGTCCATACGGCTGCCGGTGTCGATCAGGGCCGTGGCAATAATGGT
>RPPU01000579.1 GCA_003819975.1 Desulfobacteraceae bacterium | reverse complement strand
GCCGCACGTCGGCGCAGTCACGATGGTGCCGCCGCCGGCGTTTTCCTCGGACACGGCCAGGGCATAGGCAAAAGCCAGGGTCAATTTTTGAAAAAATTCGCCGGTGTTCAGGGCTTTGGCATAGTAGGAAGAGGCTTTACGCGCCAAGTGCAACTGGCCCGGCAACGAACCTTCCTGCTCCAGACCGCGGTAAATGGATTCTTTCATGGCCTGCCATATTTCAGCCAGAAAATCCCAAATAGAGGGACCTTCGCATTGCTCCACATATTCCCAAAGCGTACGGCCCGATTTTTGGGCCCATTGCAGAATTTGGTCCATGGACCGCAGGTCATAAACCGGGGTGGCCTTGATCGGGTCGGTTGCATCATAAAGCGCCCCGCCGCCGATGCTGTAAATCAGCCACTGATCGTCCGGGGAAAAGGATTTGAAGACCAACGCATTGGTATGATAAGGTTTTTGTTCTTCCGGCTTCCATAAGAGCTCCGTGCGCTTGGCGCCCAGCACGTCCAGGATGGCCTTGTCCGTCAAGTGACCTTTGCCGGTAGCGGCCAGGCTGCCGTACAAGGTGACCTGATAAGAAGCCGCCTCCGGGTTTCGGGTTAAAAAAATCTGGGCGGCTTTGCGGGGTCCCATGGTGTGACTGCTCGAGGGTCCCATGCCGATCCGGTATATCTCTTTAATCGATTCCATGGCTAGCGCCTCTCTTTTTTAGTCAAGCCTGATTTTACGATTTCCCGGTCCAGGAGTTGGATAAAATCGTTAATTTCAAATCCCGGTTGCCGGCGTTCATAGTAGTCGATGGAGATTTCCGCATATTCCCGATAGGTTTTTTCCCGGCTCTGCAGCAGCAGCGGGTAACAGCGGGTCACGGCCTCCTGATAAGATTCATTGGGCAGCATATTAAACTTGTCCAGCCATAAGACCGGACCGGGCTTGGCCAGATAATAGGCCATGACTTGTTTTTGAATTTCCGGTGGAGTGGCCAGATGGGTCAGGACGGATTGCTCTTTTAAGCCCTGCAAAATTTCCGGGCCGGTGTAGATCACGCTGCCCGTGGTATCGATGACGATGTTTTTTTCAGCATGGGATTCGTCGCTTTTGAGAAAAGCGATGATTTCCAGCATCATCTCATTTTCCAATTCCAAATAGCGGGCAGCCCGTTCCGAATAGCGGGCTTCATGGGGCCGACCCATCCACTCCCCCAGGGATTTGATGGAGTCGTTATAGTTATTGATTTCCGCGGCCAGTCTTTGGGCGATCAGATCGTCGCAGGAAAAACGTTTAAAGCCGGCTTGGGCCAGGCGCTTGGACCAGTAGGATTTGCCGGTACCGGTCATGCCGATCAAAGAAATGCGCATTGGGTAAATCCTTTACCACCAAGACACTATGAATAAAATTAATAATTATTAATTACGAATTAATAATTTTTTCCGGCTTGTGGTGAAATTTTTTATCGCTTGGTCTTTTAAGCCGGGCACACCTTACGACAAAGCCAGCAGCTAAACAAGTGATAATTTTTTAAAGTGGTAATAGAATGAGCCTTACGGCATTCTTTTTGAATGACGATTCCGTTCTCCTGAATGGCATTAACCGGGCAGATATTGATGCATTGCCGGCATTTTGGGAGGCAAAGCTCCTGCGTGATTATCGGATCGCCCGGGAGTTCGGCTGAGGTGATGATGGAAACCAGATTGACCAGGTTGCCGTATTCCGGGGTGATCAAAAGAGAGTTTTTACCCAAGACACCGAGACCGGCCAACACCGCCGCATGTTTATGGGAAAGATCAGCCCGACCGTGCTTGTTTTCCGCGTCCCAGGATTCGTAAGGGGTATCAGCCGGAATGGGCAGAGCCAGCTTACCTTGTTTTTCAATCAAGACGGCCACTTCAAAAGCGGCTTGGTCCAATAGCGCGAAAACCGTTTCATGGGCCCGAGTCACGGCTGATTTGGATTTGCCTTGCAGCAGGCCGAAAGGAAAATATTTGGCCAAAACGATCACGGACGTGGCTTCCGGCAGGATGTCACGCGGGTGAAACCCTTCGGGCGCATCCTGAAACCGTTCCACCGGTGCAATGCCGATCAAATCCATGCCTTTGTTTTTGCTTAGTTTTCTAATTTTTGATTTAAGGTGATCCATGCTCGGTATTTATCCATTATGAGCTGTTATGTCCAGAAAATCTCACACCTGAAAACCTCCCAAACTAGCGTTGATACAAATATCTCCTCCTATTAAATTTTCTTTAATAAATATCTTGACAAAGTGTTTTTTAAACACTATCCTTAGTGTAAAAGATACACAAACAAGGAGATAAATATGGTTACCTACGAACATCCCAGGCCGGCAGTTACCGTGGATTGTGTGGTTTTCGGGTTTGATGAAAACGATCTGAAAGTCCTTTTGATTCAACGTAAATATGAACCTTTTCGAGGAGTTTGGGCCTTGCCGGGCGGATTTGTGCATTTGGAAGAAAATCTGGAACAAGCAGCTGCCCGGGAATTATGGGAAGAGACCGGCATTAAGGGTTGCTTTCTGGAGCAACTTTATACTTTCGGCCGGCCTGACCGCGACCCGCGCGACCGCGTGATCACCGTTGCTTATTATGCGTTAATCAACCTGAACGATTATCCGGTGCAGGCCGATTCGGACGCCATCCGCGTGGCTTGGTTTGCCATGGATGATATTCCCAAACTCGCTTTTGATCATGAAGAAATTCTGAAAACCGCCCAACAGCGGCTCAAAGGCAAGATCACCTATCAGCCGATCGGGTTTGAGTTGCTGCCCGACAAGTTCACCCTCACTCAATTGCAACGGCTTTATGAAATCATTCTGGCCACCGGCTTGGATAAGCGCAATTTCCGGCGCAAACTGCTTGCCATGGGTTTTTTGGAAGAGACGAACGAAATCCAGACCGATGTGGCCCATCGCGCGGCGCGCTTGTACCGTTTCAACAAAGTCCGCTACGAACAAGTGCGGCAAAACGGGTTCAATTTTGAACTCTAAGGAGGCGCTCATGAAAAACATTCCATTGCCCGAGGATTACCGGGCCCATACGGACAAGTACTTCTTGCGCACCCGGGAGATTCTGGAAAAGGAAAATCTGAACCCGGTCGTGGCCTTGAACGTATTTTGCCGCGGCCAAGGGCCGGTAGCCGGCTTGGAGGAAGCCCTGGCCGTGATGGAAGCTTTTTCCGACCTGGGTCGCCAAGGCGGCGAAGTCTGGATGACCCGGGATAAGACCTTTACGAACAAGCAGTCCCTGATGATCATCCGGGGACCGGCGCAAAGCGTGGTCGAACTGGATACTCT
>RPPU01000578.1 GCA_003819975.1 Desulfobacteraceae bacterium | reverse complement strand
CGGAATCATAAATCGATCCTTTTATATAAGGTTAGAGCAAGCAATAATAATGATTAATTCTATTCGGTTAAAAAATCGATAATATTTTTCCTGAGAATACCGTTGCGTTCCATGCCCCAGTGTTTCTTATCAAGGGAAAGGACGATCTTCGGGTAATTATCCCTGATTTTTTCGAGATTGCCGAACTCCCGTTCGACGATTTTATCGTCGGCAAGCAGATAAGCGACCTGGATATATAACCTTTGGGACTGTTTTTCCGCAATGAAATCGATCTCAGCGCCATCCAGCGTGCCGATGGAAACCGTATAGCCTCTTCGCAATAGCTCAAGCAGGACGATATTTTCCAGAACCGACGAAATATCCTTTTCTTTATAGCCGATAAAACCGTATCGCAGCCCGATGTCTCCCATGTAATATTTCTCATAAAATTCCAAAAACCGCTTTCCCTTAAGATCGAAACGTTTTATTTTATGAATCATAAACGCTTGACTCAGATAGGACAGATAGTTTTGTACCGTGTCCATCGTAATTCGTATTTTCTGGGATTTGAAATAATCACTGATGCTTTTGGAGGTAGTAATATTGCCTATATTGTCCATGACATAGGCGGTAATCCGTTCAAGATGCGAGATGTCCCGTATGTTGTGGCGCTTAACGACATCTTTAAGAAGGAGGGTATTCAGGATTGAGTTCAGGTAAGGATAAACGGCTTCATCGTTAAACGGGAGAAAATGGATTCCCGGCAACCCACCGTATTTTAAATATAACCCGAATGGCTCTTCTTTATCCGTTTGATCCGTTGCTTTACCGGTAAATTCCAAAAATTCCAAAAAGCTTAAGGGATAGATCGGAATTTCGACATAACGACCGGTCAGCAATGTCGCCAACTCCGATGAAAGCAAATGGGCATTTGAACCGGTAATGATACAGTCGCCCAGACCTTCCGTCATAAAGGATGAAACGGCCTTTTCCCAGCTTTCTATTTCTTGTACTTCATCAATCAGTATGTATTTTTTCCCTGTTTTCCCTTTCAACTTTTTTGATACATATTTATAAAGATCGCCATAGGTTTGTATAAAATCATATTCCAAAGATTCTTTATTGATGCAGACAATGTTATCGGCGGCAATGCCTTTGAATTTCAGCTGTTGGTCGATCAGCAGCAACAAAGTGCTTTTCCCGACTCTGCGCATTCCCGTGATGACTTTGATCACCGGTTTATCTAAAAAAAGTTCTATTTTATTTATATATGAATTTCTGTTGATCATTGCGATACCGCCAGATTCGACTATAAACGAATGTTTATCAGTTTATTATTAAACTTTAGATCATGCAAGAAATTTTTGATCTAACCCTGTGAAAGGACAAAACTTGCTTTGTACCCCGTTTACAATGAACATGACATAGCCCAAATATCAATATAACTATCTGATACTATTTAATTTTATAATGAAAAATTGACAGCCCTTTTGTAAAAACCCATAATCGATCTCGCGCTAAGACGCTTTATGTTTTTCGACCCTGAAAAGCTTAGGATCGAAAAACATGCATTCCGGCCAAAGCGCCGGAATAGGTCCGTACGATTGTAAGCCGGTGCGCAAATGACTTTTTCACTTATCGACAATTTTTTGTCCATATTTTGGAATAAGAAGCCTAAAGTTTTAAGTTCTTATTCTTTGTGACTTCGTGCCTGGTGTGAAAATTCTTTTTAAGGAGTTCCCTCTTGAACGACCTGCCTTTAATCGCCATTACCATGGGCGATCCCTCCGGGATTGGCCCCGAGATCATGGTCAAAGCCCTGTCCCAGCCCGAAATCAAACAAATCTGCCGTCCCGTTGTTTTCGGCGACCCCGGTGCGCTGCATGCTTATTTACCGGCCGGAACTAAAATGACGATCAATGAAATACCCTATCTTTCCCAAACAAACCCCTCACACAACCAAATCGATATCTGGCCCCTTTCCAGGCTGGAAAAGCAAGATCTTTTACCCGGCCGCCCCAGCCCGGCCGGCGGCCAGGCCATGGTGAATTATATTGTGCGGGCTGTAGAATCGGCCCAAAAAGGGGATGTAGACGCAATCGTAACCGGACCGATCAGCAAAGCTTTGCTGCAACAAGCGGGTTACGCGTTTCAAGGCCATACCGAATTGATCGCCCACCTGACCCGCACCAAAGAGGTCGTGATGATGCTGGCCGGCAGCCGCTTGCGTGTGGCC
Organism: Desulfobacteraceae bacterium; assembly: GCA_003819975.1. The sequence continues at coordinate 1,095 of RPPU01000578.1, read as the reverse complement.
CTGGTGACCATTCATTGCAGCCTGAAGGATGTACCCTCGCTTTTGAATCAGACCAAAATCTTCCGCACCCTTGAAATCACCTGGCAGGCCCTGAAGCGCGATTTCGGCTTGGATCGCCCGCGCCTGGCTGTGGCAGCCCTGAATCCCCATGCCGGTGAAGCCGGTTTGTTCGGCCTGGAAGAACAGGAACTAATCCGTCCCGCCATAGAAAAAGCCCAACAACAAGGTATAACCGTGGAAGGTCCTTTTCCGGCCGACACGCTTTTTTATCAAGCTGTACAGGGCCGCTTTGACGCCGTGGTCGCCATGTACCATGACCAAGGGCTGATTCCGCTGAAACTGTTGCACTTCACGGACGGCGTCAACATCACCCTGGGCCTGCCTATAATTCGCACTTCCGTGGACCACGGCACTGCCTATGACATTGCCGGCAAAGGCGCGGCCGACGCCCATAGCCTGATCGCGGCCGTCAAACTGGCCGTGCAGATGGCTGAAAACAAAACAAAATGGAAAGGGAAATTATGACAAAAATGATCCCGCAAAACGTTGAATCGATAGGATGGTTAATTACTTTAGAACGAGAAATCTTTAAAACTCAACATCTGTTGCAGCCTTTCTAATAAACCATAAAAAGCCGCTTATATCCGCATATCATCTTCTTATTCCAAAATTCTAATGTTACTCTCCGGTTCAAGCTCTGGCAGAGTGTTTCTTTCTGCCACCCGAAAACTTTCCCAACTCTAATACAAGGCGCAAGACTTCATTAACCGCCCGCGCATCAGGAAAAGCCTTAGAGATATCCGGTTCCAACAAAACTAAATTAGTGCCTTTCCGGTAACGATTTATATATTTGCCCTGTACGCCCTTTTTAAGCAACTGGCAAAGATCATATTCAGCGCGAAGCTCATCTTCTTTTTCTTCTCTTGATTTCTTCTTCATATGTTTTCCGTTCCGCGCGTGTTAATTCACGCGCATTTATTATCCGAATCCGATCCCCTCGCTCAGTATGTGCCACTATCAGAAGTTTCCGGATGGATGACATCCCGATGGTCAAACAACGATCCTCGGCTCCTGAGTGTTCGGGGTCAAAAATGG
>RPPU01000577.1 GCA_003819975.1 Desulfobacteraceae bacterium | reverse complement strand
GAAATGCTTAAACCCAAACCGGCGCCCCCGAATTTACGGCTGTGGGAGCCGTCCGCTTGCGTGAAAGAATCGAAAATAGTTTTCAATTTTGCTTGGGGAATGCCGATTCCGGTATCGGCGACCGAAAACCGCAACTTGAGTCTGTTTTCCGTTTCCAATTCTGCGATCGTAAGCGTGATGCCGCCTTGTTCGGTGAATTTCAAGGCATTGCCGAGCAGATTGAGCAGAATCTGGCGCAAACGGTCGGCATCGCCCATTAAACGGTCCGGACATTTTTCGGAAAACGCATATTCCAGTTTCAGCTTTTTGCTTTCCGCCTTGAGTTTGAGCGCACCCAAGGTGGCATGCGCCAGATTTTTGAGGGAGAAGGGTGCGCGGGCCATGACCAGTTTACCGGCTTCAATCCTGGCAAAATCAAGGATATCGTTGACGATGCTCAAAAGCGAATTGGCCGAGTATTTTGCGAGGCCGAGATACTCCCGTTGCTGTTCATCCAAAGAAGTATCCAGGACCAAGTCCAGCATCCCGATGATGCCGCTTAAGGGTGTGCGCAATTCGTGGCTCATATTGGCCAAGAATTCCGTTTTGGCTACGTTGGAGGTGGTGGCTTTTTTAGCCAGGTAATGGGCGTTTTCGACGGTTTCCTGTAGTTTCCGATTGGTGAGCTGCAGGTTTTGCCTTTCCTTATTCAGGGATTCGGTCAGTTTAATGGTTTTGGCCAGCAGTTCTTTTTCAACCATGACCAAACGGTATTGCGCGATGGCCGCGTTCAGGGATTGCACCAACAGGTCATGATCCCAGGGCTTGGTCAGCAGACGGAAAATATTGCCTTTATTGACCGCGTTGACGGCGGTGGCCAGGTTGGCATGGCCGCTCAACATCAGGCGCACGCAATCCGGGTCGGTTTGACGCGCCCGGCTCAGGAGTTCAATGCCGTCCATGCCGGGCATGAAGTAGTCGGAAACGATCACGGCAAAGGGGCCGTTTTTTTCAAGGGTCATCAACCCGGCTTCGGCGCCGGCAGCCGTTTCAAAGTCGAAAATACCTTCAAGTTCCCGCGTAAGGGCTTCTAAAACATTTCGATCATCATCAATAAAGAGAATTTTATAAGCCATCATTCCAGCCCTAGAAACTTATTTGCAACCTATCGACAAACGATTGTCGCTAAACGCGATTTTGGAGCCGCCCATTTTGCACCGTCTCCGGCGTATACCGGAATGACGGTGCAAAATGATTTTTTCTTAACCGGACATCTATGGAGCACATCCGGGTTAAGTTCTTCCTGCAGCGGACCGTTTTTTTCCATTACCGTCAGACGATCGGGTCTTAGCTGATCAATCCGAATTGGCGGATTTCATTCAGCAGCTTGGTCTTATCGATCGGTTTGACGATATAGGCTGTCGCACCGCCGCGATAAAAAGCGTTGAAAACGGTTTTGGGATCGCTGAGCGCCGTGATCATGATCACTTTGGTTTCCGTTTTTTTCTCGATCCCGCGTTCGCTTTCAACGGCGCGAATGCGCTTGAGCGCATCCTGACCGTCCAGATTGGGCATCATGATGTCCAGGCAGACCAGATGATAAGGGTTCTGCTCCTCATGAGCCAATTGAAAGGCGCGCACCGCTTCTTCGCCGTCCACCACGACATCGCAATCGCCGTAAGGAGAAAGGATCTCTTTCAAGATGCGACGAGCCACAAAATCATCTTCCGCGATTAAAACACGCATAACCTGACCTCCTCATTTTTCTTGTCCGAATAATTCCACTTCGCCGAATTGGATCGGTTGCTTCCGGACCTGTTTGATATATTTTTCTTCGGTCTTAAAAAGGCCTAGATTGGCGCTCACGATCCGCTGCAGGAATACCGCGCCCGAATCGGTGTGAAAATAAACGCGCCGTGAATCAACCCCGCCCAGGTCCTGACCGGTGATCCGGATATTTTCGACCCGCAGAAATTCCAACACAAAGGCGATATTTTTCCGACCCATTCCGAATTCTTCGGAAATACCCGGGATAATATGCCCGCCGCCGAAAACCTTGGCGGTCAGGTTAAAGCGCTTGCCGCCCAATTGCATGATTCCGGTTATCAAAAGGTCCATGGCATTGAGGGCGTAACGGGTCGGAGCGTCATAATGCTGCAAATCCGCCTGCCCCGGCAGCAGAATATGATTCATGCCGCCGATCCGGTTAACCGGATCGAATAAGCAAACCGCCACGCAGGAACCCAACAGGGTGCGGATAACGGTCGGTTCCCGACTGACATGACACTCGCCGATATGGATCGCCACCTTTTTTTTCACCGGATTCACCGCGCCGGCCTGCCCGGCTATGCAATCAATTTCAGCGAGCGCAATTCGTCCAGCAACTTGCCTTTATTGATCGGTTTGACGATATACGCGGTGGCGCCGCCTTTATGCAGCGCCTCCACAACGGTTTTGGGATCATCCAGGACCGTGATCATGATCACCTTTGCTTCCCGCGATCCCTCAATGCCTTTTTCTTTTTCAAAAGACCGGATGCGGCGTAAAGCGTCCTGGCCGTTGACGTTCGGCATCATAATATCCAGGCAAACCAAGTCATAGGGTTTTTTTTCATCCTGGGCCAGTTGAAAGGCTTTGACCGCCTCTTCGCCGTCCACCACAATATCGCATTCTCCGTAAGGAGCGAGGATATCCTTGATCAGCCGGCGGGCAATGAAATCGTCTTCCGCAATCAAAACTCGCATTATTTTATCTCCTTTTAGATTTAAAATCACTTGGAAAATTTTTGATCTTGTATTGAACCTGTCAATGGCCCGGCATTCACCATGCTGAAATCGATCGTAAAATGAAAAGTGCTTCCTTTTTCCGTTTCGCTTTGAGCCCAGATCCGGCCGCCCATTATTTTAACCAACGCCTGGGTAATGGAAAGGCCCAACCCGATCCCCCCATATTTGCGGGTAAAAGACCCGTCGGCCTGGGTGAAAGCATTGAAAATCAGATTTAATTTTTCAAGGGGAATGCCGATCCCGGTGTCCCGGACCATAAAATGGAGGATGATTTTTTGAGGGTCGCTTTGCATGAGATAAACATCTTCAGGCGCCCGGGAACGGATTACTTTCAAGAAGATGCCGCCGGTTTTGGTGAATTTGATCGCATTCCCGATCAGCTTGAGAATAATTTGATGTAACCGCTGGGAATCGCCGAACAGCTGCTCCGGTACATCGGGGGCCATTTCTTTTTTCAGAGACAACCCTTTGGTCTTGGTTGCCAAGGCCAAGGAGAGGCAGGTTGTTTCCAGCAGATCCGGCAGCGAAAAGGGCGCGTTTTGCAGAACG